>NZ_BLAY01000184.1 GCF_020521235.1 Microseira wollei NIES-4236
TGTTCGTCAAATTAACGCCTGGTAGGGGCACGGCAATATAAATATCTTGGCTGTGAAGGCTTTGGTTATCGATGCCGTGTCCCTACTGTGTTCGTCAAATTAACGCCTGGTAGGGGCACGGCAATATCAAGATCTTGGCTGTGAAGGCTTTGGTTATCGATGCCGTGTCCCTACAGTCTGCGATCCACGGGCGATCGCTTATTTTTTTCCACTGCAAACATGTTGTTTTCACCTCTATCCACGGGGGTAGGGACACGGCAATATAAACATCTTGACTATTACGACAAAGGTTCTTGATGCCGTGTCCTTACAGTCTGCGATCGCAGATACAGAATATTTCTGCAAAATCTGCTTTTAACCAGATGCGCGATCGCTGAAACCAAACCACTAAAGTAAAGATTTATTTACTTTTATTTGAATACAAGAAATAGCTACAACTATTCAAATTCCTAGATTTTACCCTGTTTCGCCGCACCCTAGAACCCAAAAATTAAACCTTTGATTTGTTAAGTAAGTCTAAATCAGGATGGTTTTAGCGAAATATTAAAGTTTATTAATATTAGGGGCTGTTATAACTGTACTGCTCCTTTAGCAAAAGTTAATGTTTAGGTATCTCGATTTATGCCTTGGCTGACGACGATAATCTTATTTCCCATCGTGGCGTCGCTGCTGATACCGTTCATTCCCGACAAGGAAGGTAAAGGCAGACCGATTCGCTGGTACGCACTGGTTATCGGGCTAATAGACTTTGCCCTGATAGTCTATGCTTTTTATACTCAGTACGACCTGTCTTACCCAGGCTTGCAGTTGGTAGAAAGCTACCCCTGGATACCCCAGATCGGTTTGAATTGGTCGGTAGGCGCAGACGGACTGTCGATGCCGCTGGTAATCTTAACTGGCTTTATTACCACGTTGGCAACTTTAGCAGCTTGGCCTGTAACCTGGAAGCCCCGTTTGTTTTACTTTTTGCTCCTGGCGATGTACGGCGGTCAAATTGCCGTGTTCGCCGTCCAGGATATGCTGTTGTTCTTCCTGGTGTGGGAACTAGAGTTAATTCCGGTATACCTGCTATTAGCTATCTGGGGCGGTAAGCAGCGGCAATACGCGGCGACTAAGTTTATCTTGTACACCGCTGGTGGGTCGCTGTTTATTTTAATTGCAGCGCTGGCGATGGCATTTTACGGCGATACGGTGACGTTTGACATGCGGGCGATCGCTGCGAAAGATATGGCTGTGAATTTCCAACTCTGGATGTACGCCGCATTCTTTATCGCCTACGCCGTTAAGCTTCCGATTATTCCCTTCCATACTTGGCTACCTGACGCCCACGGCGAAGCAACCGCGCCCGTTCACATGTTGCTCGCCGGTATTCTGCTGAAAATGGGCGGATATGCCTACATTCGGATGAATGCGGGAATGTTGCCTGATGCCCACGCAATTGTCGCCCCCGCTTTGGTCATATTCGGGGTGGTAAATATTGTCTACGCCGCCCTTACCTCATTCGCCCAGCGAAACCTCAAGCGCAAGATTGCTTACTCTTCAATTTCCCACATGGGATTTGTGATTATTGGGATTGCCTCGTTTACCGATTTAGGATTAAGCGGTGCAGTTCTGCAAATGGTTTCCCACGGTTTAATTGGGGCAAGTTTGTTCTTCCTGGTAGGGGCAACTTATGACCGGACTCACACCCTAATGCTCGATGAAATGGGTGGAGTTGGCAAGCGCATGGGTAAGATGTTCTCGATGTGGACAGCTTGTTCTCTCGCGTCTCTAGCCTTGCCCGGAATGAGCGGTTTCGTGGCAGAGTTGATGGTGTTCGTTGGCTTTGCTCAAAGCGATGCCTATAACCCCACGTTCAAGGCATTGGTAATTTTGCTGGCAGCAGTTGGTGTAATTTTGACACCGATATACTTACTTTCCATGCTGCGGGAAATCTGCTATGGCCCGGAAAATAAAGAATTGGTGGAACATCAAGCTTTAATCGATGCCGAACCGCGCGAGGTATTTATTATTGCTTGTCTGTTGGTACCGATTATCGGGATTGGATTGTATCCCAAGATTTTGACTCAGGTATACGATGCAACGACTGTGCAACTGACTGAAAGATTGCGGGAATCGGTGCCAGCGATCGCACAGAAACAGCAAATGCCTGAAACACCTTTGGCGTTACAACCATTTATTGGTGCGCCATCGATTGGTAAATAAAATGCCGGACGCCTGAAGGCGCGGCTATACAAACGAAGCCCCTCTTCAGGGGCTTTTTTTGTTGGGATGCGATCGCCGGACGCCTGAAGGCGCGGCTATACGAACGAAGCCCCTCTTCAGGGGCTTTTTTTGTTGGGATGCGATCGCATCTTGAAATCACTCTTGCGGCTTCTGTTGCGGTTTCTGTTGTTCGCTTTGCTGTTGCTGTACGCTCTGAACAACCAGATATTCCACAAGGTTAGCCACCGTCCTTAGTTCTCGGTCAGCGCGCTCTACTAGATACCTATATATCTCTTCAGAAAAATAAACTGTTACGCGGGGTCTAGCCACAGGAGAATTGCATGATGTTGCATTGATCTCCACAAGTTTACCTTGATACTCTATCTGTAAAATGCATGGTCTACTGTTGGTGAATTCATAGGATGTCCTCTAATAGTCTTTTTTGGCTGGTTTTCGAGAAATAGAGGCAAGTTCAACAGCATTCAGCGGCAGACACCGACCCAGCTTGGTTAGCTCCAGGTTAGTAGGGGCATCCGCTTCTACGATTAATTCTGCTAAGCGGGGCGCACAAATACCAGAATCCTTAGCTAGTTGTTCTACATCAAACAGAGACAGCACTTGGGCAAGCGTTCTCTGTTTGTATCTTTGTTTCAATCCTTCCTGGATGAGGAGACGAACTTCTTGAGACAGAGAATTTCCTGAAATTTGGGTTTCTTGTTCCAGCAAGTTTCTTAGGTCGCCTACATCTACTGCTATGCGCTCTCTGCCTACTTTGTCAGCCATTGTCAGGTATACGAAGCCGTTTGATACCATCCTATCCCTCTGTGACAACAGCAGTACAGCTCCGATTTTATATGATTATTGACACATTTGGATGACACATGCCATAAAAAGATAGCCAAAACCAAACCCCCACCGCTACTGACGCCAATCAAGACAGGATGGGGGCTTGGACTCCTATGGAGCAAAATTCTATGATATCAACACCGAAGCCAGTCCCGGAACTAATCAAAGCAACAAGTCCGAATGACCCTCAAGGCAGACAACCGATCCGCTTGCTTGCTTGTGGTGTTGCACTGGGGGTAGAAAGCGTCGTTCATCAACTGTACGTAGTGCGTTTTGCAGAAGTTGGGGAATGGAGTCCACCGTTACCTTCGCCGATTAATGGTGAGGTGATTCGGATTTTGACTCGCTATTTTACCCGTTCAGGACTGACGCAACGCCTCTATTTGTAGGTTGCATTAAGCGATGAAAGCCGAGCGATCGCATTGGGTTAGAGCTAGTGCGATCGCTTGCAATTGTTCTAGTGATATCATTTAATTAAATTGATATCAGCTACTCACTCATGATCCGAACAGTCATCAGCCTTGATCCTGAAGATAAGCAGTGGTTGGATCGCAAGGCTAAGGAATCTCAAACTACACTTGCTGCCCTAATTCGTCAGGCAGTAAAGCAAATGCGGCGACAAGAAGAAGCGAAATCGCCATCATTTGAGCAACTGTTGAAAAGCACTAAAGGCTTGTGGAAGGGCGGGGACGGTTTAGTTTATCAACAATCTATTCGGGATGATTGGTCGTGAGATTTTTGCTAGATTCAGTAATTTTGAGCGACCATTTCAACAATATTGAAGCTGCAACCAATTACTTACAGCAAAACAGCGAGGAAATTGCTATTTCCGTTATTACCAGATCGGAAGTGTTGGCAGGTTTTGCACCCGCTGATGCCCTAATTGCTGCTCAACTGTTGGATCGGTTTCCGAACTTAGAAATGACAGTACAAGTTGCCGATTTAGCTGCAACTTTGCGGCGACAAGAACGCTGGCGACTACCCGATGCAATTCAAGCCGCCTTTGCCCAGATTCACGGGCTGAGGCTGGTTACTCGTAACACGCGGGATTTTCCACCAGAGCGTTATAATTTCGCGATCGTGCCTTATCAACTTGGGGTGAATTAGGAGAGAGCGCAAAAAAATAACAAGCCCCAGTTGCTATATTGATATTAAAAGAATTCTGCAAAAGTGGTGGCAATTATGATTCAAGAACTATCAGATTTAAGAAATAGCATCCTTGAGGGGCGATACCAAGAGGCTTTAGCGCTTATAGAACAACTAGATGGCATGAGTAGACAAGCCAAACTGGGGACGATTGAATCCTTTTTAGTCAGAATGCTGATTCACTTGATTAAGAATCAAATTGAGCAGCGCTTGACGAATTCTTCGGCTGCTTCAATTCGCGGGTCACTTGTAGAAATAAAAAAATGGAATCTGCCAGATAATAAAACATCTTACTACGTCAATCGGGATGAATGGGAACCGATGATTGAAGATGCAATGGAGGTAGCGATTAGCGATGCTAGTGTAGAAGTATTTAACGGTGCATATACTCCATTTCAAGTTGATGAAATGGTAGATAGAATCCAGGTAATTACAATTGCTCAAGAGCTTTTATCACTAACTTACACCCATTCAAAAAAAGAGTTACCCGCAGTGGTTAACGATCGTTTAACTCAGTTGCCAGGGGGTGAGGATTGGAAGGAAGGGAGGCAGAGATAGGGGGTGGGGAGTGCGATCGCTTATATGAGAAAAGAGCGATCGCATCTAATACTGTGCGGCGGCAAATACTTGCTCTGCGTTTAGGATAGACTGGGAGAAACTTGAGGGTGAGCAAAATGGAAAACTGGCAAGAAAGTATTAGCATAGACCCCAAGGTTTGTCACGGGAAACCTTGCATTAAAGGAACGCGCATCATGGTTTCAGTTATCCTTGATAACTTAGCAGAAGGACTGACGCCGGAACAAATAGTGGCAGAATATCCACCGTTGACTTTAGCAAATGTTTTAGCAGCGATCGCTTATGCTGCTGCACTGGCGAGAGAAGAAGAATTGTTGCCGCTTAGATAGATTGCAATGCTTGTTAAATTAGATGAAAATTTGAGTAGCACCCACGCCGAGTTGCTGCGACAGGCTGGTGATGATTGCGATCGGGTTACTGATGAAGGATTATCGGGTGCGGATGATGAGGTTGTATGGCAACAGGCTTGTGCTGAGGGGCGTTTTTTTATCACGCTTGACTTAGACTTTTCCGATGTTCGCCGTTTTCCACCAGGAAGTCATCCCGGTATCTTATTGTTGCGTCCCCGTAGTCGTAGCCGTCAGGCGGTGCTAAATCTTCTTTCTCGTGTTTTGAGCGAACAACCATTAGAAAGTCTGCAAGGTTGCTTAGTAGTCGCAGATGAAATACAGACCAGAATTCGTCGTCCACCAGTCTGAGTTTGAGTAGTTGGGATAAGTAAATGAGGTGAGCGATCGCATAACAAAAGAAGATAGCGATCGCACTTTTAATTGCCAGATGGGAAAGTGCGATCGCTCGTGTGAGAATAAAGAAAAAAGCGATCGCATAACCACAACTTCAATGCAAAAATCGCAACTCATTCAAGGAAGTGCGACTATCAACCAGTTAATTGCTAAACTTCAACCGCAGTTGTATCAACAAGGTTGTCAGTATCTTCAGTATGCTTTTTGGCAAAACGGGAGTGCTGAGTTGCTAACAATATAGTCAAGACTACTGCTAGTCCAGCAACAGTAGATGATTCTGGAACTGAGGCAACAACGTCGTCGCCAGGGAGATTAATCAAATCTTCGTCAGAAATATTGGCAACGTCGTCATCAGGAAGATTAATCAAATATTCGTCAGAAATATTGGTAACATCTTCATCAGGGAAATTAATCAAATCTTCGTCGGGAACACTGGCAACTTCGTCATCCGAGGTATTTAATGGTCGGGAGCTAGAGGCACTAGCGAAACTAGGCAAGCTTGCTACCGAGCTAAAACTACGACCTATATCGGTTATCCGAGCGATACTGGTAAAGTTTATGTTAGATCTGGCCTCAGCAAATCCCACACCAAAAGTCACAGCACTTCCCTGAGTGTGGGCTCCGGCACGAAATATCCGGCTGCTACCACCATTAAAATCGAATGAGCTAACTGAAGAATGCCAGTCCCAGTCAGATGATGTCGATGCAATAGCACCAAGTAAGTTGACTCGGGTAACAGGACTGCCACTACGTGGTGCAAGACCACTGGCGGCATTAGCACCAGCTAACCCAGCACCTTTTACGGATGCAAATACATCCCCTGTTAGACTATATGTAATCCTGTACCTCCTGCCCGGATTACCTGTGAATTCAAACGCTTGAAATATATCTCGCCAGCTTAAGCGTCCTGCTGTACTAACACCGAGTAGAGTGCTGGCTGTATAGTTTTGATAACAAGATAGTTTCACTGTCCATCCACTAAGGGAAGGAGTACATCCAGCTTTAGTACTACTGGTATTCTGTCTTGCAAGGCCAACAACTCCACCAATCAGTCTGAGAGTGGCGGCAGATGCACTGCTTGACATAACTGGAATTAAAAGAACAGAAGCAGTTAAGCCAACAATGCTTTTAGATAAGACTGTGCAAAAATTAGGCACTATATCCTCCTGGTGATGCTCGACTGGTAAAAGTTACACCCACCCTGATTTATAAGCTTTTATACAAACATGCTCTAGCCAAATTTAATTTTTGTACATTCGTGAAAATTCGTAAAATATTATTAGATTAAAATCCGAAATACTTTTGACGGAAAAAGTAGGAAAATGTAGGTTAAATAGGAAAAAGTAGGAAAATGTTAGATTATAATAGGTAAAATTACCATATCTACCCAATCAATGAACGTGGAACAAGTCTTAAAACTAGCCGACCGCCTAGTTTTTGCAAAGACTGGAAACCATCTGGACGATCTGCAACAGCTTATAGTGCGGGGAGTTTGTCAAGGTCAGAGGTACTCGGAAATAGCGCGGGAATTCGGCTGTACTACGGGTCACGTTAGGGATGTTGGCTCCCAATTGTGGAAGACAATATCAGATGTATTAGGGGAAAATGTCAGTAAAAATAATTTTCGAGCCACAATAGAGAGGCTTCGATTCTCGAATATCTCAAATTTTGGTAAAGGTTTTGTACAAATTGGTAAAGTCAGCGTCTGTGCAGATAGTTTTCAATCTATACAACGTGATGAGCAAGGCTGTGAAAAAGATAAAGTAACAACAGATACCTGGGTTGCAGCAAGTTGGGATGAATTTATCCAAATAATTGAAAACCCCGCATACCAAAAAGCTAAAGGCTACTATTACAACGGAAAAATGAAGATTGAAACCATGCCAGTTGGGTGCGATCGCGCCAGTCAGCATGGAATAATGACATTTGCTATCAACTTATTCTGCACCCTCAAAAGCATTCCTCATCGCGGATTGGTTAACTGTAGTTATCGACTAACAGGCGTGCTGGAAGCTCAGCCAGATACATCTTATTATTTAGGTGAAAAAGTTCAATCAGCACCTACGGGTAGTTCTATTGTCGAACTAGCTCAAGTCTCACCGCCTAATTTAGCGATTGAAATTGTTGACATTACTGTATCTGACGATAAAGGTGAGAAACGCTTACTATATGAAGAATTAAAAGTAGATGAGTATTGGGTAGTAGATGTACAAAAAGCAGAAATTGTGGCATTTGAAATTTTAGCCGATGGTGGAAGTCGTCGGATTTATCAATCTCAGGCTTTACCAGGGTTAGCTATCTCCTTGTTAGAAGAAGCATTAGAAAGAAGTCGTCAGCCAGATCAAGCACAAGTAGGAACTTGGCTATTAACTCAATTTCAGCAAGTGTAGAAATAGAAAGAAAGCGATCGCTATTCATTTTAGAGGCTAGCGCGATCGCGCAGTTTATTTTCAGGTAGGCGATCGCTCTCCAAGCCTAATGTGCCAGAATAGAAAAAATTATGCGATCGCTTTTCATCTATGAGTACCCCAATCATCCTGAATCTGCGAGATGAAGTCTATCAACAAGCAGAAATACTTGCACAGCTACAACACCGCAGTGTGGCTGAAATTTTAGCAGAAACGATTGAACTTTTACTCTTACCAACTACAAAACCAGTATCCGCACTGTCTGACTCAGAAGTAATTGCTCTAACTCAACTAAGGCTACCACCAATTCAAGAACAAAGATTGACTGAATTATTAGACCTTCAACAATCCGGTACGATTGCATTAACAGAGCGTGACGAATTGCAAGCACTCATCCACATTTATGAAGATAGACTCCTACGACAAGCTCAAGCATTAAATGAAGCCGTGCGGCGCGGCTTACTGGAACCCTTAAAAGGATAACATCAATGACAATTTCTGATGAAGTCCGTGCTAGAGTCAGGGTAGAAGCTCAAAACCGCTGCGGTTATTGCCGCAGTTTGCAGGACTATATTCTAGGAATACTAGAAATTGAGCATATCTTTCCCAGAGCAAGAGGTGGAACTGACGATGAAGAAAATCTTTGGCTTGCTTGTAGTCTTTGTAATAACTACAAAGGAAGCCAAACCGATGCCTTAGATCCCGTTACGAACGCTCGCATTAAGTTATTTAATCCGCGCACTCAACAATGGCTGCAACATTTTACCTGGAGTGAAGACGGCACAGAAATTATTGGACTGACAGACTGCGGTCGTGCAACGGTCATAGCTCTAAAATTAAACAATAAAATTGCCGTGACAGTTAGGCGTCAGTGGGTAAATGCTGGCTGGCATCCACCAGAAGAATAAAGCATGCGATATCTGAATTAAAAATAAAATCCTAAACTATTAGAGGTTTAACCATGATTGCAATCAAAGATAAACTAATAACAGATACCTGGGTAACAGCAACTTGGGATGAATTCATCCAAATAAGTGAAGACCCCGCCTATCAAAAAGCTAGGTGCTACTACTACAACGGACAAATGAGGATTGAAACAATGGCAGTAGGTCCCGATCATGCAAACGATAATGGAATCATTTACTTAGTTGTAAACCTATTCTGCACCTTCAAAGGCATTCCTCATCGGGGACTGGTGAATTGTAGCTATCGAAAAACAGGCGTGCGGGAATCTCAACCCGATTTATCTTATTACTTAAGGGAAAGAGTTCAATCAGCACCTACAGGAAGTTCCGTTGTCGATATCGATCAAATTTCACCGCCTAATTTAGCGATTGAAATTGCCGATACTACTTGATCCGATGAGAAAGGTGAGAAACGGTTATTGTATGAAGAATTAAAAGTAGATGAATATTGGGTAGTAGATGTCCAAAAAGCCCAAATATTGGCGTTTGAAATCTTAGCAGATGGTGGAAGTCGGCGGATTTATCAATCTCAGACATTACCAGGATTAGCTATTTCTGTATTAGAAGAAGCATTAGAACGCAGCAGACAACCAGATCAGTCACAAGTAGGAAGCTGGTTATTAACCCAATTTCAGCAAATGTAGGAGTGGGGAGAAAGCGATCGCTTCCTCTCTATCTCAGCAATTCGATAAAATAAGACAAGAGCGATCGCGCATTTTTAATTCTCTAACCTCAATCGCCTAAAAATTACACATGACTATCCAAGAATTAGAAAACCAGCTACTCGCCTTAAGTCCAGCCGAGAAAGCTGAAATGCTCCAAATATTAGCACGTAGTCTTAACAAAAATTGGCGTGGAATTACAAAAACACCAGGGGTTTGTGGTGGCGATGCTTGTATCGAAGGTACTCGTATTCCCGTTTGGGTACTCGTGGGTTATCGTCGCTTAAACGTCAGCGAATCAGAACTTTTATATAACTATCCTACTCTATCCGCCGCTGACTTAGTGAATGCTTGGGTTTATGCTGAAACAAACTCTGAAGAAATCGAGACAGCAATCCGAGAAAACGAGGAAGATTAACCCGTGGCAGCTTTATACGCAGACGAACAATTTCCTCGACGGGTTGTGGAAATACTAAGAGATTTAGGACATGATGTGCTAACAGTTCAAGAAGCAGGAAACGCCGGACTTCCCGATGAAGAAGTAGTAGCTTTTGCAATAACCCAAAATCGAGCGGTTTTAACTCTGAATCGGCGTCATTTTATCCGATTACATCAATTACAACCAAACCATCCTGGTATTATAGTTTGTTCGCGAGATGATGACTGGAATAGACAAGCAGCTAGGATTAATGAAGCTATTTGCTTACTTGAAACACTTACAGGGATGCTGATTCGAGTTAATAGACCTTCAACCTAAACGCGATCGCTATTCATTTTAAACGCTAGCCATCCCACAGTTTATTTTTCAAGTATGCGATCGCATCTCTTAAGTCCTACTTAATTTCCTGTTTTTTTGCTCCAGCTTTCCGGCGATCGCGCAGACGTTTTTTATATTTCTTGACAAAAATATCTGCTAAATTACTAAATTTCTTGGCTTTTTCTTCAAGGATTTTGCCCATTTGCACTAATTCATCCATCTCTTTGTCATTCGGTGACTGTTTCATGACAAGTTCTCCAAGCGAGCAATAACTTGGCTCAGCGGCTATTGATGATGAACAGTTGCAGAGAAAATGCGATCGCTCTCCCTTCCCTCTCTTCCTTCGCGCTCTTCGTGTCTAAGCGCTGGCGCGCACGCTTCGCGAACGCGGTTCAATAAAATAAATCAAAGATCGCTCTCCCAATTGCAACCAACTCTAATCAGGAAAAGCAAACCCAGTGCGCGGATCGCGGATAAATAAACCGAGAACTAACGAATCCATAACAGTATCCCACACAGGCGTAACCCGCTCAGCATCATCTACCCAAAAGTCAAAAGTAATCAGACACTGAACACCAGAACCCAACCCAATACAAATACGAGAATAAGCTTCCCGGTGTTCTTTAGGATCCATAAACTTAAATTGAGTCCAGACTAAACGAGCCGTTTGGCGCTTTAATCGAATAATTTCCCCCTTTTCAATCGCATCTCGCGTATCTTCTTCCACCACCTTCCTTAATAGCGGCACCAGTGGAAAATCTCCCCAATCCCCAGGCGGAAGTAAATTAAACGAAGCTTCTAAACAACAATCATCATGGGGTGGCTTTTTATCCAGAAACCGGAACGACTTCTCCTGGGGTTCAAAATGCCAATCTGCGGGGACATCAAACCGTAACGCACCCCGTCCAGCCACAAAAATCTTAGTACCCGGTTGTGACTTCCAATTATGGTCGTCTTTTAGTTCAAGAGTTTGCTTAACCCATTGGAGATTGTGCTTTTTGCGCTTAGACATAGCCACTCCACTATTAACATCCTTCCCGCCTGCGAAGGCAGACTTCGTTTGTAAAGCCCTACCCTCATAATTTAACCGCAAACGCACCAAGATCGTGAAGGCAAGTGAGCAACCTCTCCCCACTCTTCCCTCTGCGTCCTCTGCGTCTCTGCGGTTCAATCAATCTTCTTATCCCCCCTCAAACAATAATCCTCCACAATCTGTAAAATCCGTTCCGCCCCATGACCATCCCCAAACGGATTAACCGCCGTCGCCATAGATTGATAAACAACTTCATTAGTCAACAACTGCGTCGCTGCAGCCAAAATCCCCCCAGGATTAGTACCAATAAGTTTAGCCGTACCCGCCTCAACTGCCTCCGGACGTTCAGTATTTTCCCGCAACACCAGAACGGGTTTCCCCAAACTGGGTGCTTCCTCCTGCAACCCACCCGAATCAGTTAACAATAAATAACAACCTCGAATCGCACCCACCAATTCCCCATAATCCAAAGGTTCAGTTAAAAAAGCTCTAGGATGATTCCCCAATATCTCCTGTAGCGGTTCTCGCACCGTAGGATTGCGATGCAGAGGTAACAACAACGCCGTATCGGGAAACTTATCTAAAATCTGTAAAAATCCCTTCCCAATATCTTGCAGCGGTTCACCCCAGTTTTCCCGCCGGTGAACCGTAGATAGCATCACGCGATACTTCTGCCAATCTAAACCAGGAATGTTACATTCTGGCTGACGTTGCGCTACCGCTAACAAAGCATCGATCACCGTATTGCCAGTTTGGTAAATTCCGCTCACTATACCAGAACGTTTCAGATGTTCTACAGATTTGGATGTAGGAGCAAAGTGCAACTGTGCCAGCTGGGAAACCAGCCGCCGATTTGCTTCTTCCGGATAAGGATTATAGATATTATCCGTCCGTAGCCCTGCTTCTACATGTCCTACAGGAATTTTTTGGTAAAAAGCTGCCAGCGTTGCTGCAAACGCCGTCGTCGTATCTCCCTGCACCAAAACGACTTGCGGTTGCATTTGCTTAAATAATGTTTCTAAACCTTGCAAACTTTTACAAGTAATATCCGTCAGCGTTTGTTTTTGCTGCATGATCTCCAAATCGTAATCCGCGCTTAACTCGAACAGTTGCATCACTTGATCGACCATTTCGCGATGCTGTCCGGTTAAAACCACTTGCGTGTCAAAGCTGCTCGAACTCTTGAACTGTTGAATCACCGGCGCTAGTTTAATCGCTTCCGGACGAGTTCCCAAAATAATGCAAACCTTGAAAGGAGACTGCAACATTGAACCCCAGGGCATAGCCAGTTGTCAGCCTGATGTTAATTTTTCCACATCCTCATGTCAAGACCAAAAAATTGATTGTGAAAAAACCCGGCTTTTGCCGGGTCAGTAAATCCGTTGCAACAATGCTAGATAGCCTTACAAAATATACCTCGCTACTAGATTATGCAGACGGATGGATATCGCAGGTTAAAGGACAAGCAGCGTACACCGACTTATGCACGGGGTTCTCCTGACCGTACATCCAACGCAACCAACTGACTTGGTTTGGATGAACGCCTTTAGCAGAGAGCATTGCCGCACCTGCCATCACTGCGAGAAGATTCGCTCCAATTAAAGCACCTGCCACTAGCAAAACGGCACTGACCGGCATTACGGATTGCAACACTATCGACAATAAAGACCCGAAGATCACCATCAGGATCACTATGGGGAACCCTACGACTAGCAGGCACACTGACAGAGCGAAAGTCCAAATTAAAAAGCTTTTGATTGCTGCGAAGGAATAGGTATGCGTCAAGCTTTGGCTGTTTGATAATGCCATTTTAATTTCTCCTTGGGTTAAGTCCAGAATTAAAGTTGTGCAGAATACTGTATGTTGATCCCCACTTCGGGATCGCGTGGTTTTTAGTATATATAAACTTTTCATGAAGATGACCATAATTTTTAATAAACTTTACATTTGCTGGCTTACGAGCGTTCTTTATCAAGCCCCATCAGCCTTTCAGCCTTTTCCCAATTTAATCATCAAATAGTCAAATAGTAAATAATTATGTTGCATCTATCTAAGGATAGATTTTTTGCAGGAGGCGCATCAGAATTTAGAGAGGAACGGGGGAAACCGGGATCAGATGTTTTTATAAATATAACCTATGCTTGAGCCAAAAAAATTTTTTACAGCTTATAAAAAAAGCTCTTGGTTAAAGAAAAAATTTTCGCCTACCAGTCGCCGAGGGGGACAGATTGGGGAGAAGAACGGATCTCGCTTGTCTTGCTTGGCGATCGCCCAGAGCCAATTATTCCAGGACTTTGGCAAACAAACCCGGTTTCTAGGAAAAATCGTTGGGAAAGGGAACCAGAGATCAAGGTCGAAACCGGGTTTCTTTTCTCGTCGTGCGTAAGTCCTGTATTCGTAACCTTCCCCGACGCCATCCTGGCGTGGAGCCGCTCGGTTGGATTAAGCTATTGCGCCGGCAACAATGAGTATAAATTTCCGATGTTCTATGTGACGCTCCTACACTGCCCTAACGGGTCAGTGTAGGCTTCTCAGGCATTGCGAAGAATGCGTAGAATTTCTTTCGAGGTGGCATCAGTAGTAGAACTAGCTATGACTGGGCTACCTTTCCGGCGTTTTATAGTAGGGAATGCGTCCAACCCTACTCTTTTAATATTGATAGCGGCGTTAACATCTCTATCAACTAAGAGTTTTTCAACATCATCCCAATACTCCCTATCACCGCAATCAATAAAAACAAACTCATCGCGGTAAGACAGAAGCTGGGAAGTAAAAGCAGGATTCTTTGCAATCGTTACGGCTCCAGCTTTTCCAGCTATGTGACCAAGGATTTCAAAGAATTGAACGGCAGTTGCTCCACTTGGGGAGACCCCAAGACCGCACTGCCTCCCAAAAGCGGCATCATTCCAAGACAGGTTTAGTCCAGTTTTAGCCGACTGTCCGTTAGGGATGTAGACCCCAGCATCGTTTTGTTTTGGGGTATTCCGTCGCGTAAGAGCTTTCAGATTAAGGTCTTCATAAAAGAAAACTTTTTTGCCAGTCCTCACGAGTTTGTGAGCGGTTTTATATGGGAAATCTTTCCTAGATCTGGCAATTTTCTGGTGAATTCGCCCTTCTTTTTTGGCTAGCCTGTGCCTGGAAGCTGAACCCTTCTTTCTAGCGTTTTTCTTTTTTGAAATTCGAGCTATCTTGTCTAAACATTTCCGCAGCGCCTTCAGCGAAGGAAGCTTTGTGTTTTCAGATGTTGCTAAGTAATTATCTTCGTGCAAAACAGCATCTAGCCCCATTGAATTTTCCCATGTAGGGTTAATTGAGTCAGGGTAAATGCTCGGAACAGTCGCATCCTCAAGTCTCAGATTAACGAACCAACCGTCATTCTTCTTAATGAATTGTAGTTGTTTAAAAACTGCTTTGTCAGGCAAATGCCGATGAGAGCGAATTTTGATTAAACCAATCTTAGGGACTTTAATATAAAGATATCTTCCGCCAATGGAGCATGAATGCAATTCTAACCCAGCGCCTTCTATTACAAAAGAGCGAAAACGAGACTGTGACTTAAAGCGTGGTTTCCCGCTGCGCTTACCAGATGAGTCACAGGCGATAAATCTTTCAAAGGCTTTGTCAACTCGCTTGCCAACTTCTTGCAACTTGTTTGCTGGTACTCGCGAAAAGTCTAACTGCTCTCTGGACCATTCAACGATAACAGGCTCTTTTTTGAGAGCGGGAAGATATTTTTTCTGGGTATAGTAGTTTGGTTTGTCCCGCAATTGGGGCAGGTGAGTTACTAGCGGGCAAGCATTTATAGGCGAGCGGTTGCATTCCCACCAATCAAATCTATCACCTAGTTGACGATTGAACCAGTAGCGACAAATTCTTAACCAGAGATTGAGTTCTAGCTTTTGCTTTGTTGTTGGAAGTGCGTAGTGGAATGTGTATTTCATGCTAACATTTTAATAAAATCTCCGATGTAATACAAGCAATTACCAGCCAATTGTTGTTATATATTTGTTAAACAGTAACCCTTGACCCTCAACAGTCGAAAATGTAAAAACTGGGGGCGTCGTAGGCGACGCCAACTCGTGCGAGTACCCCCAGTTTTTACCCGCATTCCTAGAGAAGCTGCCCTAACGGGCCAGACGTGAGGCTCCTGCGGGGCTAAGCTGAACTGATGCTGGAAGCCAATTTATGGGAAAACTGAAGTTAGCAAAACACCAGCCAGTTCGCTGTACCCGGAAAGATAGAAAATTGTCAAGTCTAGTAAAGAAAAAAAGCTATGACAGATTCACAGCGTCCACCCATATCGCCCCCACCTGGTTACCGTAGCGTTCCGCCCGTACCGCCGCCCCCACCTCGCCCCAGCCCCGATGGGTCTGGTAACCCCAATCAGCAGCCAAGCGATCGCACCGTAACCATGCCCATGCGGCAGCCGACTCCAGGAGCCACCCCCACACCGCCCCCACCGCCAGGAATACCTCGGAGTCCGAATGCACCCAACACGATGGGTGTACCGCCTACAATGCCCCGGACTCCAGGGGCAGCCGCACCCCCACCCACATCACCGCCGACCGCACAAACAGCCCCTGCTGCCGCTGTTAAACAAGCTTCTCCACCCCCAGCCGCAGCGCCCGCAGCCGCAATGGCAACACCTAAAACTACAGGTCTTCCACCAGGGCAACCCACTCTAGAGACAATTGTAAAAAAAGCCTTTGAGCAGGGATATTCAGACATTCACCTGGGTGTAGCCGAACCACCCCGCTTCCGCCATCGGGGGGACATTATCGGCACAGAATGGCCCGTAACTGACGAAGCTACGTTTTCCAGCTGGCTGCGGGAAGTGTTGACCGACGACGAAATTCGTCGCTTTCAAGACCACTTAGACTTTGACGGTGCGACGCAATACGACTTCGCCCGCGTGCGGATTAACATCTTTGGCTCGCTGCGCGGTCCAGCAATGGTGATGCGACTGATTCCGGTCAAAATTTTGACAATGGAGCAGTTAAACTTACCTGCGGTCTTCAAAGATATTTGCCACTATCACAAGGGTCTAATTTTGGTAACCGGGCCAACGGGTTCTGGTAAGTCCACCACAATGGCGGCGATGATCGACTATATCAATAAAGAGATGCCGAAGCACATCATCACCATTGAAGACCCAATCGAATTCGTCCATCAAAGCCGCAAGTCGCTGATTAAGCAACGGGAAGTGGGGATGCATACCCTCAAGTTTGACAACGCTCTCAAAGCTGCCTTGCGCGAAGACCCAGATTTGATTCTGGTGGGTGAAATGCGGGATAAAGAAACCGTCAACACCGCGCTCAAAGCAGCGCAGACGGGTCACTTAGTAATGGGAACGCTGCACACGAACAGCGCCGTCAAAACCATTGAGCGGATTCTCAACCTTTACTCGGCGGAAGAACAGCATTCAATGCGAGTTGCCTTGTCCGAATCCTTGGTAGCAGTAATTGCCCAAGGATTGTGCAAAACAACCGATGGTAAGCGTGCAGCTTTCCACGACATTCTGATCAATACTGATTCTGTCAAAGAATATATCAAAGAGGGTCAGTACGATGAAATTACGCTGATCATGAACCGCTCTGAATTCGACGGCATGACGACGATGAATAAATCTCTGCTCAAGCTGTATCAAGAAGGTCGCATCACCGAAGAAATTGCCCTGGAAATGTCCCCGACTCCGAACGAGATGGCTCAGTTCCTCCGAGGTCGCGTATAATTATCGATCTTGTCAGCAAATAGCCCCAGGTATCTCGCCTGGGGCTATTTTATCGAAAAAACAACTCAGGACTTACCCACGATGATGCCATCACCTTTGTTTCTGATTAGATCTCTAGTTGACAAATCCACGATTTTTCTGAGAAACCCGGTTTCTGAGTCGATCTCTAGCGGACAAATCTACTATTTTTCCCAGAAACCCGGTTTCTTTGCCTAAATCCTGCTGATATTATGTTTGGTTCATTGGTAACGCAGTTGCGGGGCGGGTTTATTTATACTTTGGTCTGGCCTCAATTATCTCTCCTAAAACCCACGCCTACAGTATCAAAAACACTTGCACTACCTTTGCTTAATGACATGATATAACTTGGGCAAGTTTATCACAATTGTCGATTTATTGATATGGATATTTGGTCAAACTTACTCCTACACAACTAACAACTGACTAATGACTATTCACAAAGAACAATTTTTCAAAGGTATTGCGCTGTTCACGCCAGGGGGAGATTTAATTTACTGCATTGACCCCAACAAGAAAAATCGATGGCATCTGCATTTGTGTGCGGCGTTGCAGGAAATTTTATCTCTACCAGAGCCACCCCATTTTTTAGTACCCTGCTACACGGCTACGATCGATCGCTCGTTAAATCCTCGCACGCAGCAAGTGCAGATTTTTGCTGAAGCTTACCCACCTGTTCTACGTCATCAAGCACTGCTGAACGCTATTTTTCAAACGGGGGATTTGGTCTGGCAAACTGCTCCTTGGCAAGAGGAATATTGCGTTCCTATGGTGTTGGGAACTTATCGCGAGCAATTCCCTCAATTGTGGGAAGAACACGACTTGGTAGTGCAATTTGAAAAAAACGGTTTTTACCCGCGTTGGGAACCCGAACAATACTCGCACCTGCCTGAAATGCCGGAAACTCCTGGATATGTGTTGCGCCTTTTTGTTTCTGGTTACAATGCGGCTACCGAGCGAATTCTTCAGAATTTGCACCAGCTTTTGGAACAGTCGCTCCATCAACCTTATACTTTGAAAGTGATTGATGTTTTAAAGCATCCGGAGCAAGCAGAAGCTGCTCAGGTATCTGCTACACCCACGATTGTCAAAATTTGGCCTCGACCTGTACGAAAGATAGTCGGTGAAATCGACGATGTAGAAAAAATTTTACGTCTGTTAATTCCTCCGGATGCTTAAAAGGACTAAAGTCCTTACTACGAACGTTTGTAGTGATGGCTTTAGTCCTCATAAGGGAAAGCAAACATCTGGCGCACACAAACCCTGAAATTCCAAGGTTGTAACCCTCAGCGTTTCTAGCTCAACTTGACGAATAGCATGGTTATTTGTATCGGCAATATAGAGATAAGAGCTAGTAGCACTCAGTCCGCTGGGTTCGCAAAAGCGAGTACCGATGCCTTCCCCATCTTGATGACCAACTTGTCCATCCCCCAACACAGTCTTACAGATGCCAGTGTGGATTTCAACCCGCTTAATTTTGTGGTTGTAAGTATCGGCAATCCAGAGGTAATTTTGGGCGTATTCCACAGCCAAACAATGCTGAAGTCGCACCTCTAAACCAGTTCCATCCACATCGCCAAAACCAAATAATGCACCGCTACCGCAGACGGTTCGCACTTGTGGATTTTCAGTTAAACCAACAGAGCGAATTGAACTAACTTCACTATCGGCAATATATAATTCTCTACCATCGGTAGTAATGCCGCTAGGTTGGGCAAAAGCAGATGCAGTTAACTCACCATCCACGCCAGCTTCTGCGCCACTACCAGCATAGGTTTGAATCCTGCCAGTTTCTAGTTGCATTTCCCAGATTTGGTGAGACCCAGCCATCGCAATAAATAAAATATTTCCTACTTTCACCAAATCCCAAGGAGAATTTAGATAAATTTCCAAACCAAGGCCACCGTGGGGACGGATATAGTGGCTTTGTTCCCCATTTCCGGCAATTGTTTCCACTATCTCTTGTTTCAGGTCAATTCGGCGCAAAACATGATTTTCGGTATCGGCGATGTAGAGAATTTGATTTTCGGCATCGAGCGCCATTCCTTGGGGTGAGAAAAATTGAGCTTCGCTGAAAGAAGCATTTTTAAATCCTGATTTACCCGCGCCTATGAGATGAATAATTTCTCCATTTAATGTGGTAACAACGATGCGATGATGACCAGAATCAGCAATAAAAAGGCGATTCCCATCTTCATCTGCTAAAACTTTACCAGGAAAAGCTAGCGGCGTTATTAATGGTTGCCGCTGTTTTTCTAAAGTAAGGCTGAATTCTTGGAAATTAATCTTTCCTTGATCTTGATAAGCTTTAATTAGTTGGGAAAGCAGGTCATCTAATTCGTCTCGATGACCTTCGCCGGAAACGCTGCCAAGGTAATATCCTTGCGGGTCAATTAATACTAAAGTAGGCCATGCGCGCACAGCATACTGTTGCCAAACATTAAAACCGCTATCTACTAAGACTGGATGTTCGATGTCGTAACGCAGAATTGCTTGACGGATGTTTTCGACTTCTTTTTCGTTGTCGAATTTGGCTGAGTGTACGCCAATAACGGTGAGACTGTCTTTGTATTTTTGTTCGAGGTACTTTAAGTCAGGCAGGACGTGCAGACAGTTGATGCAGCAATATGTCCAAAAGTCAAGCAGTACAAATCGCCCTTTCAGCTGTTGGAGGGATAGAGGGTATTCGGTGTTGAGCCAGGGGTATTGCTGGGGGAGTTCTGGCGCTCTGACGCGGGTGATTTTCATCTGGCTCTGAGGGCGATCGCATTCCCTTTCTTTCACACCTTCTTCATCCGGGAGCGTGGTAGCCCCGTCAATTTATTGCGGGGTGGAAACGCGACCCGTGCGATTTTAATCGCAGTCAGTATTATTTTGAGTGATGTGGATCATTAATATAAGCTTCGATA
>NZ_BLAY01000185.1 GCF_020521235.1 Microseira wollei NIES-4236
GGTATCATTACTTACTTCCAATGTAGGCGGGGTACTTGACCCTTTTACATGGCGACAGGGAGGTAGAATTCCCTGGAGAGTCTTTCCTCTCGGTCAGATGCGCCGTCTTTTCACGTCGCACCCAGAGGCGTTAGTTCCGACGTGACCCGCCGTACGTAGTGCCTTTTCTAATATGTTTCGTGCAGCATTATGATCTCTGTCCTGAACATGTCCGCAGTGGGGACAAGTATGCGTTCTGGTGCTAAGAGTTTTCTTGACAACCTTGCCGCAATTGGAGCAGTTTTGGGATGTGTAGTGGGGCGGCACAGCAACTGTGACCACGCCAAAAACCTTGCCAAAATACTCAACCCAACTACGAAACTGAGTCCACGCTGCATCAGAGATGGATTTAGCCAGATGTCGATTTCTGACCATATTCCGCACCTGCAAGTCTTCATACGCCACGAGGTCGGGTGAGGTCGAGAGAGGTTATTACTAGCCTCTCCCTCCCCTCCGAAACCGTGCGTGCGACTTTCACCGCACACGGCTTCAATGTGTTTTCCCTTGTCATTGTGGGACTTCTTGACCGTTTGACTTTTGATAACCGGAATATCGTTTATCCACTCCCATTCTACTTTTTCCCATTGTTGGGCTAATTTATTGAAATTTTTGGAGTGTTCTTTCTGCCGAATTTTTATTAGGTCAATAGCAGTCTTTTCGTCGTGGCAGTGTCGATGCAACAGTTGTATATTTTTATACTCATCCCTACCGCCAAGGGCTTTAGGGATTTTGTGGTCTACTTCCATCACATCCCATTCTTGGAAGCTTAATCCGCACTCCTGACATTTTCCCTTTTGTTGTTTGAGCAACGCGCGCCTTTCGACTAGGCATTTGAGGGCTTGTCCCTAATCTTGAACTCCAGTAAACTAGGTCTCCTTCGAATGGACTTTTATCGCCTTTAACTTTCACATAGTCAGTGCTACTGCAACTAAACTCACTATGTTTGAGTAACCTCAGGGGGTTCGCATCTCCCTTCTTGGTTGCGAATACCCAGTTATCACCGTCTATGGATATCCAGTATCTTTGATGCCCGGTGTTAATGTTTCCACAGCGGCGGAATGCCCATCTCCGAAGTTTCAGGTATGTGAGGTGATCTTGCTTTGATAATTCTCCTACGTTTTTTGCGTCGGAGTTTGAGTAATAAGAAGTCCATCCCCTTATAACAGGGTTTAGGTCTTTAATCAGAACCGCTTGGGGTGATGACCTGTGTTTTTTGATGATTCTTCCGATTTCCTCTTGATGTGCCTTGTTGGACTTCGGTGATGGGGTGATGAGGGTTTTAAAACCTAATATTTTACCTTGTGAATTTTTGGCACTTTGGTATTTTCCAACGGGGTATTGTTGGATGTGATGACCTAGAAAGTCAAATCCAGCAATTCCATCCTCACTCAATTCAGGGTGAAGTGTGTGAGTTAGTCGGGTCTTTTCAGGTTTTAATTCCAGTCCTATGTCACTTAACCAATCCGAGATTATTTCCCGGCATCTTTGGACAACGGCTTTATCTTGATGTAGTACCACAAAGTCATCTGCATATCTGACAAAGGTAAGGGATTTTCTCCTGTCCCGTTTTGCCATTATTACCCCATTAGGATTTCTGAGGCTTAAGGTTTCTGCAAATTCTTTTAGGTGGTTTTCTAGGCCGTGTCGGGCTATATTTGCTAGTAATGGGGATAGCACCCCACCCTGTGGTGTTCCAAGAGATGTAGCAGTAAATGCTCCTTTGTCTATTCCCCCAGACTTTAACCAGGCTTTGATTTGTTGCCTGATTTTGCCTTTGATATTTAACTTTTGGAGCAATGTTTCATGGTTGATGCAATCAAAACATTTGGCAATGTCGGCATCTAATACAAACTTGGGTTTGTCTTTAATGCTGTTTTTTATTTGCCATATTGCATCGTGACATGACCTTCCTGGTCGAAACCCGAATGAGTTTGGCTCGAATGTAGCCTCCCATTCTGGTTCTAATGCAGCTTTAATTACTGCTTGCAGATCGCGGTCATACATTGTGGGTATTCCTAGTGGGCGTTTTTCATTTCTTCCTGGTTTGGGTATCGAGACCCTTCTTGTGGGTTTGGATTTGCCAGTTAGTTTCAATTGCCCTGCGAGTTCGAGACGTGCTTTTGGGGATAGAGATTTAATTCCATCCACTCCCGCCGTCTTCTTACCCTGATTTTCAACTGTTACCCGTCGTACCGCTAATACTCTATTAGACCAAGACCTCATCAGTGTTTTTTGCAGTTGACGGACTTGCTTGACATCTCCACGACGTGAAGCAGCGTAGATGCGTTTTTGCAACTTAAAGACGTACCTTTCGACTTGTCGCCAATCGATATTCTTATATCCCTCTGTATTCGTTTGTGAATCAGATTTAGGCTTGTTCATTGCTACTTTCACCTCTAGCTTATTCACATTGCGGCTCACGTCAGCTTATCCCGGCAATTACGCCTTCTCTTTTCAAGCAATACCCGTTGATTCGGGTTGGGCATTGGCTTTTTGAACCATCCCACCATCTCGTAGCTTTTAGCTTGACTGCCTACCTGATTAATCGACCTCAATCAGGAGCTTACTTGATGGTTACTTCGTTCCTACTATCCATTTGTTGATTCCTTTAGGGCGTGTTTCTCCACCGGGGTTGTAGGTGGTGCGCTATCTCGTTTCTAAGATGCTGATAGACCTTACCCTTGTCGGCTATTTCCGACCCAGGAGTTAGATTGATTCTATTAGCTTATATCCCCTGGCTTTGCATATCGATGGCTCATCAACACTTCGTTTGTTCTACCCATAGAATCTTGCTTGCAGTAGGTGCTTTCAGCTATTACCACCTGTTCCTGCTTTCACCCCCGCTTTACAGAGTTGATAGTCAGTCTCTTCTTTTGGGGCTACCAATGTGTTTGGTAGTTTGTGTGCTTTCATCCCCGCACCAGGGTGGTAGGTCTTGGTGTATTTCGGATTGGGTTATGATGTCGGTGTAACCTTTCATCTTTTTCCTTTCTCCCCTAGCTGTCTCCACTTTTGCTCGGCTAGGTTTCCTCACCTACATGGATAGTAAGTTGTCATCAGTAGAGGATTAAAGTGCTCACTCTACCCTGGTGGGTTACTCTACTGAAGCCAGTCATCTCTCCCATAGGATTTCGACTGAACGAATCGCACTTAGACATCACTACGCACCTTGCCGTTTTGATGGCAAAGTCTTTACGTTGGCGACTTACCTTGAGGTGTTTTCGAGCTAATTTGTTTCTAAATTTGGCTCTATTCTTAGACCCCTTTTTGGTCTTAGACATACGGCGTGAAAGCCGTTTCAGCGATTTGGAGCTTTTACGAAGATGACGCGGATTGGCTACTGTATTCCCGTCACTATCGGTGTAGAAATGGTTTAATCCAAAGTCAATGCCGACATTGTGAGCAGTTGGCTCTCGTTTCTCTAGTCGCTCAAGGTCAAGGCAAAATTGAGCATAATACCCATCTGCCCGCCGTACAACACGAACACGCTTAAACTGCTTCAACTGGTAGAAGTGCAAATCGCGAGTTCCCCACATTTTAAAGGTTCCCGCCTCAAAACCATCAGAGAAAGTGATATACTTCCTATCCTCTGAAAGTTTCCAGCCACTGGTTTTGTACTCAACAGAACCTTGTGTTTGTTCCTTCTTAAAACTTGGGTATCCTTTCTTGCCCGGCTTGTTTTTCTTGCAATTGTCGTAGAAACGAGCAATAGCAGACCACGCTCTTTCTGCACTAGCTTGACGAGCCATAGAATTAAGATTCTTGGCAAACTCAAACTGTTGAGCCAATACAGCGCAATATGCAGAAAGCTCGTAGCGTCCAATGTCAAAGTTATCCATCCAGTATCGAAGGCAACTGTCACGAACAAAGCGAGCAGTACGGATAGCCTCATCCAGCTTCCCGTATTGCTCGCGTGTTCCTTCTAGTTTTGCTTCCAATACCAGTATCTTTACGTCAAACTCACTGACGTAATTATAGCACAAATGTTTGATGGAAGGGGAATAAATTCCCACGGCAAGCTACATCCCCATGTCTAAAGCCAGGGACTTTGCAGCGAAGAATTTCGGTAACGTTCAAACCAAAGTCCAGCCGCAATCACCCCAACGCCGCACAAAAATAAGATAAACGCTTTAAACAACAAATCCGTATCGTATTCCAGCATTCTGCTAAAAATTTGCAGCGTTAGCAATATCATCCCACCCCAAAAACCGCGCCTTTGTCCTAAGCTTAGTCCCTCGCGCAGTAAACCAGCTGATAGGACAAACAAAGCTATATTAAAAATCCAGACAGCAGTATCTTGAATCGGGGCAATGCTAATATGCCACCAAGGAACGATCGCCGCGATCGCAATCAACCCACCCACAACAGCCGTAGTTAAATCTATCCGCCATACCAAGCGTAACCATTCCCACAGCGTTAAACAAGCCAAAATTGCCGCATCCAGCAGCAGCACCCAATCAACTTGGGGAACGTTTCCCCCTGGCGCTTGGATGGGTGAAGGCCACAATCCCCGGAAAGAAAACAGGTAAAATAATATACCCAAACATAGCAAAGCTAAATTCCGAGCAATCGGTTGAAACCGCAGTCTTTGCCAACGGGTAACGTTAAAGGGACGCCACAACCTGTCATCGTAAGCCCATAATAAAGCCGGTGGCAGGGCAAAAGCGATCGCTGTTACTAAAGCTTGTATTGATGGTGTTCCAATTTGCACCCGCGTCAGATTAGCTACTAAAGATGAAATGATAGCGAGCGCTCCCATTCCAAACAGCCATCGAGATCGACACCAATACGCCAACGGTACAAACATCAAACCCGCTAATATGGGCATGTGTTGCAGCATCAGTCGCATCCAGGAAAATCCCATCCCAGGAAACCAATCAAAAAATCCCCACCAATACCCTATCCCCATCAACAACACCGACAGCATCCCCAGCACTGTCAGGCGCAAGCTATACGCCATTGCTAGGACACCTAAACCCCAAACTAAAAACAGCCTAGCAGGCGACCCGCTTTGGTGGAACATCTGCGCCATCAGCGCCATATTCGCCCCTAAAATCAACGCCCCGAGCAGCAGCAACCCATGACCGATACGGTGTTGCCATTCGTCAGCAGGACGCCGCCAGAGATAAAATCCGATGGCATTCACCCCAATAAACAAACTCAGCAGCAAGGTAACCCTCAATTCCCGCGACCATACCTGCCAGTTTGCCGCCACCAGAGTAATTACTGCTAACCCTAGAAGCAGACTCCCCAACCCGATTAAGATGACAATAAAGCGGTTGCGGGTGGATCTGTCCAGGGTATTAAATTGATAGCGTTCTGATAATTGCTCGTATAGCCACGCATCAATTAAACCCTCAGCTTTCCATTGCTCGGCTTCTTGGCGTAACTGATGACGAAACTTATCTGATACCATCAAAACCTCCCAGTCTGGGATAAAACTGGATTGAAAAACTTTGTTTTTTGCCGCTAATACATGCAATTAATACAAATATGGAAAAACCCTCTAATTTACTACTTAAGCTCAGTCAGCGTCTGTTTGACAACTCAGGGGAGCGAGAAAGATTTGTGGAAGCATTAATTCATCCTCAGACTTTTCATCCCTGCATTCTTTGGTGTAAAGAAAAACCAGATATTTTACCGTTCCCTGTAGAATCGCCAACTTCCTGGCAACCCACGTTTGTTGACCGCTTATCTTTAGATACTAAACCCGGTCAGCATCCTTTGCACGAGGCCGGTTATTTTTATTGCCTCGACTTTTCTTCTGTTTTTGCAGCTTCTACTTTGTTAACTATATCTTCACCTTTGCCTTTAATTTTAGATATCTGTGCTGCCCCTGGCGGTAAGAGTATCTTTGCTTGGAGAAGCTTGCACCCAGATTTACTCATTGCTAACGAAGTCATTGGCAAACGCCTCGGAATGCTAATTTCTAATTTAAAACGCTGTCAGATTCATCCCTCTTTTGTAGCTAACCGAGATGCAAGCATTCTAGCGAAAACCTTTGCTAAAACTAGCCAGTTGGTTATCGTAGATGCTCCTTGTACGGGTCAATCTTTGCTAGCTAAAGGCGGCAAAGCCCCTGGATGTTTTCACCCATCTGCGATTAATCAATGTTCAAATAGACAAAAACGTATTATAGCAAATTCTGCTCAGGTTGTCGCACCGCAAGGATATTTAGCTTATATGACTTGTACTTATTCACCCGCAGAAAATGAAGCGGTTTGCGAGTGGTTTTTGCAAAAATTTCCCCAGTTTCAGCCGGTAGAAGTTCCCCATTTATCGGCTTATCAATCCCATCTGGCTAAAATTCCTTGCTACCGCATGTGGCCTCAAGAAAAACTAGGTGCTGGATCCTTCACAGTTTTGTTTCAAAATACAGAAGAAGCCACGGAAAAAATTGCAGATTTTAGATTGGAGATTGCCGATTTTATTGCTATATAAAATCAAGCGGGTTGTTTATTAAACCCGCTTGCTTGAGTGAAGTATGGAAAATAGCCCAATCTTAGGGGAATGCGCCTATACTTGCCCATTACCCCCAAACATAATCGAGCTGAGATAACGATCGGATATCGGGTGATAAACTCCATCCTAAGCTGATTCCAGCCAGTCATAGATTTTCTCTAATTGTTCCAACGTCACCAAACCGTACTGCCAAAGAATCATTGGTAATGGTCCCGGGTCTTGCTCCCGATGCCGTAAAGCAATTTTAATCGAACCATTGGAAATTGCCAATTCTTCTTGTAAGAAACGAATGAACCGCGTAAACGTTGCAGGTGCCATAGCCTTTCACCTCCTCTTTTAGACACCAATATGCGAGATCCACCTCGCAAATTTGAACATCAAGTAGACACTTTTTAGGTTGTCTTTGCGCTGCATAAGCACCTCTCTTACCACCAGTAACAAGCGTAAAAAAAAATAGCACCGGGTGAACTCCACCAAGCCTTTCTTGCCGTAGATTGCTTGAGCAAATCAAAATGCTTGAAATGCTTGAGAATTAGACCAGCTACCTGAGTAACACCTAAAGGCAGGAATTCTTTAACCGCACCGCTGGGTAAAAACGAATCAGTTTGATTGTTTCTGTTCTACCTCGCTACTGGTATCAGTCTCACCTACAGCAGGGAATATATTTTGATACTTTTTGTTCCCTATGAATCCCCTAAAGGTCGTGGGATTTTGGCAACTAAACTGGCTTTACCCTACGGCAAGACTATGCCTTTGGGTTATCCCTGCTATAACGTTTGCTTATCTCACTCTTCTCACACCGACACCACAATGTACAAAGACGCTTTTCGGAATTAGCACCGACTCTTAGGGTCGGAGGTTTCCCTTGGTTTTACTAGCGCCAACACCAACCGTTGTCCCAACAACTGGTGCTTGGACAGCTTAGCAAAGCATTTCCGTTTTGTACTAAGCTCGTAAATAATCTTAACACTGTTCGATAAATATTAAATTTATTTAAAATTATGGTGGCGATGAGTTGGGTAAAAACTGGACAGCGATCCGATCGCCCACCCTTAACCCCAACTGAGACGCCCTACCGCCCCGCAGTTCGATCACTTGGTCGATGGCTGTATTGGGGCCATAGCTAGGACAGGGGTTAGCATTACAGGGAGGAACGTTCGCTGCGATCGCCAGGACAACCCCCTGCCGTAGAAAAATCATATCGAGGGGGATTTTAACGTTCTTCATCCAAAAACTGACCGGGTGGGGTGGGTTAAACTCAAACAACATGCCACGGTCATCGGGTAAGGAAGTGCGGTACATCAACCCCAACGCCTGTTGTTCTGGAGTCCGAGTCACTTCTAAATTAATTTTCTTACCTGCAATCGTCGCCTGTGCTGAAATCGGCAGCATTTGACCTCTAAACTGGGAAGTGGGTGACGGCGTTGCTTGCCCAAGCGCGTGAGTATTGCCGATACCAGAGGTAGTTGACACCGTTGGCGAACAACCTGCAAACCAGATGCCTAACATTATTCCCAGACTAATTATGTAACGCTGCATAATGGCGATCGCTCCCAATATCCCCGATCTAAGCTTCCCGGAGAACGTACCCCACACCCCGCACGGTCTGAATTAAGCGCTTTTCGCCTTCATCTTCAATTTTGAGGCGTAAATAGCGAATATACACTTCAATCACATTCGACTCGCCCATAAAATCATCGCCCCAGACATTTTCCAGAATTTGTTCCCGGGTGAGGACGTCGCGGGGATTTTCCATCAAAAACTTTAGCAGTTCGTATTCCTTCATCGTCAGGTCGATAGATCGTCCGTTACGGATGGCTTTGCGACCCCCCAGATCTAAAATCAGATCGGCAAATCGTAACTGTTGTGAACTATCAGTATGCGGCTCAAGGTAGAAGCGTACTAACTTGAGAAACGCTTCACTGCGGTATGGCTTGAGGAAGTAATCATCCGCCCCTGCTTCTAAACAAGCTATCCGATCTTCCACACTATCGCGAGCCATCAATAATAATACTGGCGTTTTATGACCAGCACCCCTAAGAGTCTGGCACAATGTCAAACCTGATTCCCCTGCTAACATCCGGTCTACCACAATCAAAGCCGGGTGGCGTTCCTCGACTTGATAAAGCCCCGTAGGCACATCCTGGGCTATCACTGGGTCATAGCCAGATTGTCTCAGATCGAGACTGAGATTTTGAGCCAAAGCTTCGTCTGTTTCAATCACCAAGACACAGGGACTGTGGCTGGACTCGATGGTATTCATAAAATGGTATTCAAAAAAGTCTTCCCACCTGGAAACCCCGTCCCCTTGTGGGTGAGGCGGTTGACACTCCACAACCCATTACCCATTACCGATTAGCAATTACCGATTTATGGTAATTCCACCGAAGTAGGTTTAGCAATATGAGGCAAACCCCAGCCTAATTTTTCCCGCAAAATCCGGAAAAACTCAGGCTGTTGCAGGCGGATAAAGCGGGCAGGGTATTGGGATTTCTCCACCCGCACCCGATTTTCTGGCAACACGTAGCACGCCGCATTGCCATCAACTACCATGACCAATCGATTCGGAGTTGCGGGGAAAATCGTCACGGGTTCGGTATTGGCAAACACCAACGCCCGCGAAGCCAAAGAATGAGGACAAATCGGCACTAGCTGCAACACGGGAATTCCCGGCGTAATCACCGGGCCATTCGCACTCAAAGCATACGCCGTCGAACCCGTCGGCGTCGAGACAATCACCCCATCTGCCGCAATATCCACGGGTGAGTGCCTGCCGATTTTCACTTCAAAATGGCACATGCTGGTGAGGGGTTCCCGGTGAATCACCATTTCATTCAGGCAAAGCGCTTCCCACAGTAGGGTATCTTCCTGGAACAGGCGAATTGATAGCATGGTGCGCTCTTCAATTTCGTATTCCCCTGCCATCACCTTTTCCATTGCTTGCGGCAATTGGTTGACGTAAGTTTCCGTCAGAAAACCCATGTGACCCGTATTAACCGTCAGCAAGGGAACCCCAGAGGGCGCTAGCTGGCGAAACCCTGCCAGTACAGTCCCATCTCCCCCCAAAACCACGGCAAAAGCCATTTCAGAGTCGAAACCGGCAGGCACTAAATGCTCGATGGGTGTATGACAAACGGGGCGTTCGCAATCGGAATAACCCAGAATACCGCCCACCCCTGTTGTCAGGCAAACTTGCCAACCAGCATTGATTAACTGGTCTTTCAACTCTGTGGCGACGCGGCAAGCAGTTGGTTTGATGTCGTTGTAGATAATCCCGGCTTTTGGCACGCGAGCAAGTCCAGTTTTTGCTTAGAAGTATGTTGGTTCGAGCATTTTACCATTCTTGACATCCTCCCTACCGCTCCCGTCGGATGGGGTATGCCGCGAAATTAGATCGGCTTAAAACCACATCTGGGTTTTTTTCTGTGGTTTTTTCTTCCCTTTATTGCGCTCATAATCAATTTCTTTCAGCCTTCTCATAATCCGGCTGAAGTACTCTTGCATGTAAGCTTCTAAGGTAGTTGTTTCTTCTGGGTTTAGCCCGAATACTCGATAAACTTCCTCCATTGGCGCGTTCATCGGTTCCCCTGTTGCGCCAACTTCGGCATAAGCCATGCGGTCGGCTAAATTCCAGCCCCACTGAAAAAACCGCGCCATTTGGCGCACCGTGCGGAGGAAATTCAGGGGTAGGCGCGTCACCTTGGCGTCTTGCCCGGACAACCGTTCGCACAGGCGGATAATTTCATCTTCGCTCCAAGCACGAGTGCCTACAACGGGAAATGCTTGTTTTTGCGTTTCAGGTACTTCCAGGGCGCGAATGGCAAACTTAGCGATGTCCTGCGTATCCATATAGGCAACGGGGGCCGATTGACTGGTGACGTAAACCGCCTGTTTCTCCAATATGGGAATGGCATACTCGCCGATTAAGTTTTGCATAAAGCCGCAGGGTCGCAGAATCGTGTAATTTAAACCGGATTCTGCTAAAAATAGCTCGTTACACCGCTTGATCTCCATCAGCGGTACGTGAGGAAACTTTTCGGCGTTGAGAATCGAAAAAAAGATAAACCGCTCGACTGCCGCTGCTTTGGCGGCTTGTATCAGTGCCACCTTGCCGTTCCAGTCTACTTGTTTGATGCTCGCCTCGGTGGCGCGGGCGGTTGCCGCATCAATCACTGCGGTTACCCCTTCTAATGCTGGTTGCAAGGTTTCCGGTTCGCACAAGTCTCCCGGTACCAGTTGGGCGCCTTTTTCTTTCAAAAAAGCCGCCCGTTTGTAACTCCTTACTAAACAGCGGACTTTGTATCCCTTTTCCAGGGCGTGGAGAGCCACTTGTCTTCCCAAGGTGCCTGTGGCACCGACCACTAATAAAGTCATAAAATCTCACGGGAGTTTTGAAACCCGGTGCTTTTAGGCCGGGGAGGAAAAACGACTCTAGCTTTTAAGCTAGCCCCTTTAAGGGGAGAGTCAGAAGAGGTACAGTTCTTACTCATTCCTGTTATTAGCCGGAAACGCCTGCTAATAACAGCGTGATGTTAGCCAAGACGCAATCTAATTAGATATCTCGCCTTTGCCCCACCGGGTTTATTAAGACGCGCGGCTGGTCAGCACCTCGCTCTAAGCCGGAGTTGCCCCGTGTCTTTAAAGCCGGGTGCTGACTCAGATTAGTAACGAATCTTAAACTTTCTCTAAGATGTTATCAGAATTTTGCGATTTCTTTCAGGGGATTGACAAAATTACTTTGGTGCGCTTAATTAAAGGCTAAGATCGGTTGCCGGGGCGGTGGCAATGATGCAGGAGGGTCAGCACCCCGCTCTGAAGAGACGGCGGCTCACTGCCCAGAAACTTCAGGTAGCTGACGGGCCTCAGTCAAAACTTGACTACGTTATTTAGGTCACGACACCCTGGGATGCTCTCGCTAGTCCCCTGCTCTGTCGCTAGTGGTTAAACAGTTTTACAAGCGGTAAGACGGTGCTGCTAGCCTAACAAGCCTAAATAACATTGGCGTTCGCGCAGCGTGCCGACGCAGGAGGCATAGCTAACTTAACCCGTTTAACGGAGCTTTGGAGGCAACCATACCCCCACCCCTTTTTGGGGAACGGCGGTTAAAACAGCTCGCTTTTGTATTTCATCCCCCACTTAAAAGATGGGTGGCTCTCCATACTCCCGGAGGTTTAAGGTGAGGACAAGAGTCCTCACTAATAACGCCGTTAGAGGGCGCTATTCTTCGCCCCCTTGAATTTTTAGCAACAAAAAGCCCATCCCCATACCCACAATAATCAGGCTGAAGGACAAAACCATCGCATTCAAAAACTCAGCGTTCATTATTTGGACACTCCTAAATTCAGTCAAAACTATCAGCAGATTCAGTCAAAACTAAAAGTTAGTAACTCAAGTTGCTAGTTATAATTTGTGACAGCGGTAATTGGTAATTGGTAATTGGTAATTGGTAATTGGATTAACAGGTTTTTGCCCTCTTGACAATTACCCATTACCCATTAACCATTACCAGTACCGCTCGATGTAACTAGCAACTTACGTTAGTATAAAACAGTTAAGCTAACAATCTACATATAAAAGGTGTTGCTGACGGGCATCGGGTGAAGGAATGGGGGTGGGGCGATAATATGAAGGCACAGAAAGCTTTCTTTACAAATGCTGCCCTTCACCAGGGCGACGGGCGGCGCAGGTTGGCGGTGACCCTGGGCGATCCGGCGGGAATTGGGACGGAGGTGGTGCTGAAAGCGCTCTCTGACCCCGAAGTTAGCCAAAATTGCGATATTACTGTAATCGGCAGTCGGGCGCTGCTGCAAAAGATTTACTCGGACCTGCGTCGCCCAGAGCAGCAGGAATTGTTGGCAGATCCGGCAGGGTTATCAATTCTAGATGTGAATCTGCCTAGAGAAATAGAAGATCGAATTATTACTGGAATTGGCAATGCTGCCAGCGGGGCGGCGAGTTTTGCTTATATGGAAACGGCGATCGCTCGCACCCTAGCAGGCGAATTCGACGCCATCGTCACCGGCCCGATTGCTAAATCCGCCTGGAAGGCTGCTGGATACGATTATCCGGGTCAAACCGAACTATTAGCCCAAAAAGCTGGTGTAGACAGATTTGGCATGTTATTCGTCGCCCGATCGCCCCATACCGGCTGGACTCTCCGTACCTTACTCGCAACCACACATATTCCTTTATGTCAAGTGGCAGATAGGCTGACACCCCAGTTGATCAAGCGGAAACTGGATTTGTTGGTAGAGTGCTTGCAGCAAGATTTTAGGATAGAAAGACCAAGGATAGCTTGCGCGGGTTTAAATCCCCACAGCGGCGAACAGGGACAGCTGGGACGCGAGGAGAAAGATTGGTTAATTCCCTTCTTGGAACAAGAACGCTATAGCAGACCTGAGATTATCCTGGAAGGTCCGATTCCCCCAGATACGATGTGGGTTAAACCCGGTCAAGCCTGGTTTGGCACAGGGGTAGAGGGAGAAAAACACCACTACCAAAATCCCGCAGATGGATATCTGGCACTCTACCACGATCAGGGTTTAATTCCGGTGAAATTAATGGCGTTTGACCGCGCGGTTAATACTACCATCGGTTTGCCATTTGTCCGTACTTCACCCGATCACGGTACGGCATTTGATATTGCGGGTAAGGGAATTGCGGATGCTACCAGTATGAAAGCCGCGTTGGGGTTAGCCGCCGAACTGGTTACCCAGAGGCTAGCCCCATAACAGCATGGAAAAACCTAACCGAAAGCACTGGATTTTTAGTTTTTTGCTGCGCCCAAAAAAACTAGGATAAATCCTGTGATGCTCGACGTTTCAAAAGTGACAGGTAAGCAATTGGAACAACCACAGGCCAAAATGCAGTACCTACCACCAAAGTCATCAGATACGAGAACCTCTGCGGATCAAATGGGCTGGTATATTTCTTGAAGTACCCGAACCAGGTTGCGAACAAATTGCCCGCGATTATCAAGTAAAAACCGATAGAACACACGAAAAATATTTGCATCATAGCCTGAGAGTCGTAATTTTTTTGGGAACTGTGCGTTTGCAGATTTTTTTGTTGTCCAAGCACCTGAAAAACCTTAAATCACAAGGCTTTTCATCGTTTTTATTGCCCTAAAATAGAGCCAAAAATTAACCAGAACTCCAGCTGATTTTAGGCAGATACCAAAGTCTTTACAACCCGGATATCTGTTTTAAATTTTTGAGAGTCTGGCTTGTAGCTGGTAATACTTTTCCCTGGATAAGCGCAGTCAAAAAACTGATTTGACTGTTATGTAAACCCGTAAGTTTAAATAGGGTTTAGACTGCCGGTTAGCAGTTATCACTAATGTTTAAAATGCACCATCTCAAGTGTTAATAGAATCTGAGATTAGCTCGTCTTCCATCTAATTTGCTAAGAGCGAGCGCCAACCTCTTTTCTGATTAAACTATGCTCATAGAATATCATTTTTTTTTAATTAAAGTCAAGTTAGGGATAGGTATTTTACCGATTTTCAGCAATAGTACAGAGTCAAAAAAGTTGCTTTAAAAAACACTTACGCGGTTTCGCTCCGTAATTTCGCGGAGAATTTCACAAATTTTCACAAAGCCGCAGGTAAATTGGGGGATGATACCAGCAGGACCTACACAAAGAAACCCGGTTTCTGAGTCGTTCGCTCAGGTAGGGTATGCATATCTCTGGTTGCCAAACCAACGATTTTTCCTAGAAACTGGGTTTCTTTGTCTAAATCCTGAAAGGTGATAGGTTCGTCTGGGGTAAGACCTGTCTAACTCAGGTGCCCTGAGAAACGCTAAAAATTGCAGAATTTGAGGATAGGGCGACGCCGATACCGGCGCGGGAGCATTGTTTTCCATACCCGCTGGGGACATGGAATGGGGTGAAATGCGATATGCCGACCGCACGCACTCGCGTTCGCTGGTTGATAAAACCCCAGCCGCCTCGCATACAAGGGTTGACAACTACAGTGCTAAATGGTGATAATGAGAGTTTGTGAAAACTGTAGCGATATTAAGATAAACCCTTGGCAAACGTAATTGTGATCGGTGCCCAGTGGGGCGATGAAGGAAAAGGAAAAATCACCGACTTACTCAGCAAATCAGCAGATGTAGTTGTACGTTACCAAGGGGGTGTCAACGCCGGACACACCGTTGTGGTGCAAGGCCAGACGTTTAAACTACACTTGATTCCCTCTGGCATATTGTATCCGGACACCGAGTGCATCATCGGTTGCGGCACGGTGATCGACCCGAAAGTCCTAATCGAAGAACTCGACCAGCTAAAAGCGCTCAACATCTCGACGCGCAATTTGCTAATCTCGGAAACAGCCCACGTGACGATGCCCTACCATCGCCTAATCGATCGGGCATCAGAAGAACGACGGGGAGACCATAAAATTGGTACAACGGGACGGGGTATTGGCCCCACCTATGCGGATAAATCAGAAAGAACGGGGATCCGCGTTTTAGACTTAATGAACCCAAAAGGGCTGCGTAAACAGCTTAATTGGGCAATTAACTACAAAAACGTGATTCTGGAAAAACTTTATAACTTGCCGCCTTTAGATCCAGAAGCGGTGATTGAGGAGTATTTAGGATATGCCGAACGCTTGCGTCCTCATGTGGTGGATAGCTCGTTGAGAATTTACGACGCGATCTTGCACAAGCGCAATATCTTATTTGAAGGAGCGCAAGGCACGCTGCTGGACTTGGATCACGGCACTTATCCCTACGTCACCTCATCCAATCCCGTCGCAGGTGGGGCTTGCGTGGGAACGGGTGTAGGACCGACAATGATAGACCGCGTCATCGGCGTCGCCAAAGCTTACACGACGCGGGTGGGAGAAGGGCCATTTCCCACGGAACTGCACGGTACACTAGGAGAGTTGCTGTGCGATCGCGGTGCGGAATTTGGCACGACGACGGGACGCAAGCGCCGCTGTGGCTGGTTTGACGCCGTCATCGGTCGCTATGCCGTCCGCATCAACGGGATGGACTGCCTCGCCATCACCAAACTAGACGTTCTGGACGAACTAGAAGAAATTAAAGTCTGCGTTGCCTACGAAATAGACGGTCAACGTTGCGAAAACTTTCCCAGTAGCGCCCGCGTCTTTGCCCGTTGTCAACCTATTTATAAAACACTACCAGGTTGGCAAAAATCTACCGCCTCCTGTCGCAATCTAGAAGACTTACCAAAGCAAGCTTTGGACTATCTTAAATTCCTTGCCGAATTGATGGAAGTCCCGATTGCGATTGTCTCCTTAGGCGCCAGCCGCGACCAAACTATTATCGTGGAAGACCCGATCCACGGCCCCAAACGGGCGCTGTTACACGCAGACGGTACGCCTGTATCCGCCTGAAATTCGATTTCGATCCTACAATCCAAAATCCCAAGATGGAACTCACAGTTGAATCTAAAAAGCGCGAAGTTGGTACCAAACCAAATGCCCTCCGTCGTTCTGGGCTAATTCCTGCGGTGCTATATGGTCACAAAGGTGTCGAGTCAGTGGCGCTGACAGTGGAGGCCAAAGTAGCCGAACGGCTGCTAGAAAAAGCCTCGGTTAACAATACCGTAATTGATCTGAACGTGGCTGACATGGGATGGAGCGGTAAAACCTTACTGCGGGAAGTGCAAATCCATCCCTGGAAAGGTTTTCCCTACCACCTGAGCTTTTTTGCGATCGCCGCTCACGGTCCCATCGACTTAGAAGTGCGGCTGCACTTTGTCGGAGAAGCCACAGGTGTCAAAAATAGCGGCGGTGTGTTAGACACCGTCATCACCCAACTTCAGGTGCGCTGCGCCCCAGACAAAATTGTAGACTCAATTGAAATTAACGTCTCGACTCTGGAAGTTGGTAGTAGCTTGTATGTCCGCGACATTATTCTACCTGAAGGCGTTACAGCTTTAACCGATGGGGAACAAACAGTCGTAACAGTCGTTGCGCCCCGCACCAGCGATGAGGATAAGGCAACAGCGGCAGAATCTTAATGATTTTGTTACCAACAAATGTTGGATCTTGTTGTATAAAAGACCAGGGGATATCCCCTGGCTTTTTGTTTTCAGGACTTACCACGCGGGGTCAAAAACAAAGGTGATGCGTCAATCTCGCCACGGGAAACGCACGATTTTTTTGCGGAGAAACAGGGTTTTTTTGGGAAATTTGTCCCAAAAACAAACGTGATGCGTCAATCTCGCCACGGGAAACCCACGATTTTGCGGAGAAACCTGGTTTTTTGCGTAAGTCCTGGTTTTGTTTGTAAATTTGTCCTACAGATTATTAAAATGACTGATTCTTCTCTTCCCCCCTTAATTCAACAGATGATGCAGCCTGGGTTCTATCCCCATCCGGTAACAGAACCCATTGAGATGATTCAAACTCACGTTTCTTACGTGCTACTGACTGGCGATTATGCTTATAAACTCAAAAAGCCGGTAAATTTTGGTTTTTTGGATTACTCAACCTTGGAATTACGCCAGCATTTCTGTAATGAAGAATTGCGGCTCAATCAGCAGGGGGCTGGTGAAATTTATCTAGAAGTTTTGCCGATTACCCAAAGCGATACCCAATTTCAAATAGGCGGAACTGGCGAACCAGTAGAATATGCGTTAAAAATGAGCCAATTTCCCCAAGATACCCTATTCCTCAGTTTATTTGAACGCGGAAAGCTGACAGAAACCCTGATGGAAGAACTGGGGCGAGTTGTGGCTCAATTCCACGCCAAAGCTGCAACAAATGACTACATTAAAACCTTTGGGGAACCAAGTCAAGTTCGCAAGGCTTTTGATGAAAATTACGAGCAAACTGAAAAATATATAGGTGGCGCTCAAACTCAATCCCAGTTCGAGGAAACTAAACAATATTCGGACCGATTCTTCGGGGAGTACCTAGAACTATTGAACAGTAGAATTAAAAATAACTGGATTCGAGAATGCCACGGAGATTTGCATTTAAGAAATATTTGTCTGTTACAGGACAAGATTTTGCTGTTTGACTGCATTGAATTCAACGAACCATTCCGCTTTGTCGATGTGATGTACGATGTAGCCTTTACCGTAATGGATTTGGAGGCAAGGGGGCGTCAAGATTTAGGTAATGCTTTTTTGAATACTTACATCGAACAGACTGGCGACTGGGAAGGGTTGCAAGTATTACCTTTGTACCTAAACCGTCAATCCTACGTGCGAGCGAAAGTAACTTCGTTTTTGTTGGACGATCCGGGAGTCCCGGCGGCTGAAAAAGAAAAGGCAAAAGAAACAGCCGCTCACTATTACAAAATGGCGTGGCAATACACAAAACCGCGCCAAGGAAAGTTAATTTTAATGTCGGGTTTATCCGGTTCTGGAAAAAGTACGATCGCCAAAAAGTTAGCGCGGCGCATAGGTGCAATTCACATTCGTTCGGATGCGGTGCGGAAGCATTTGGGAGGCGTACCTTTGTACGAACGGGGACCAGAAGATTTGTACGCGCCAGAAATGACCGAGAAAACTTACGGACGCTTGTTGGAATTGGGAATTAAACTAGCAGCGACGGGCTACCCGGTAATATTAGATGCTAAGTATGACCGAGAGGCGTTGAGACAGGATGCGAAGTCTCAATCCCAATCCCACCAGCTACCCCTACAAATCCTCTACTGTACCGCCCCAGAGTCAGTATTGCGCGCTCGCCTCAATACCCGCAGCGGCGACATCACCGACGCCACCGCCGACCTACTCGCCTCCCAAATTGCCGCCGCCGAACCCTTCACAGAAGCAGAACTTGCTTATGTTACAACCCTAGACACCACCCAAGACCCACAAACTCTAGTGGCACAGATCCTCAGCATGGAATGATACAATTTTTAGATTTCAGATTGCAGATTTCAGATAGTCTGCAATAGGTAGTACCAAAGAAGAAAAATGCTATCCAAATCAGCGGCTGTTATAGCTGGAGTAATTTCGGGTTTATTTTTGTTCCTGGCTTTTTGGCTGCTGGGTCTGCCATTCCCCCTGTCCCTGTGTTATGGCATATTGGGCGGAGTCGCCAACAGCTGGATTATTGCTGGTTGGACGAGTCAAGATGAATCCAAACCAGCCAAGGAACCCCTAGAACCTGCCGAACCTGCTCAAAAAGACGGTAAGCCTTTGAGTCCCAGGGAACTGTTCAAACTATGGCAGAGGGAGCGTTACGAACGCCGTCCCAGCGCATTTTTTTGGAAGAATGCCCGTTCAAATAGGCTGTTGAGGCGACTGGAAAGAGAAGCTGCTGAAAGGAAGAAAAAAGAGCAGGCGGGTAGCTGATTCCTGAGAGTGAGGTAGGCTGCTTGTCAGACTGGCTTTTCTAGCCATTAGCCATTAGCAATTAGCTATATGTTTTTATTTTTGTCCAAGCTGCTGCCTATATTCTTTTACCCGTTGGGGCTAGCCTGTCTGTTGATGGTTGTGGCGTTGATCGCCTTCTGGAAACGACCCAGGATAGCAGTAGGCGCGATCGTCACCGCACTGTTCGTGTTACTGATAGCCAGTAATGCCGCTGTGTCTCGCTATTTAGTGCGAAGTCTAGAATGGCAGCACCTCCCCAGCGGGGAATTGCCCCAAGTTGCGGCTATCGTCGTTTTGGGCGGCGGGATTAAGGCCAAACTGCCGCCGCGTCCTTGGGTAGATGTATCAGATAGAGGCGATCGCATCCTCCACGGTGCCCAGTTATACCGGCAGGGCAAAGCCCCTTGGCTCGTTCTCAGTGGTGGGCGAATTGATTGGAAAGACAATAACGAGTCCGAGTCTAAAGATATGGCGGCAATTGCCTTAGCAATGGGGGTTCCGCAATCGGCGATTTTGGAAGATGCAACTTCGCTCAATACCTACCAAAATGCAGTCAACGTGGGAAAAATCCTCGATGATAAAAAGATGCAACGGCGCGTATTATTGATAACATCAGCGATGCACATGCCGCGATCGCTGCTAATTTTCCAGCGGCAAGGGATTGATGCGATCGCTGCACCGACGGACTTTTTGGTCACCGAAAAGGATTTTAAGCCACTAGATAGCTGGCAAGCAATTATCTTCAATCTCTTGCCCGATATCGAGAATTTAGACAACACCACCAGCGCCATCAAAGAGTACGTTGGCATAGCAGTTTATCGCCTTAAGGGCTGGCTGTGAGAAATTTTAGATGAGAGTTTTTGCAAAAGTCCGTTTTCCATCAACTTGTGGGCAGGCGGGACGCCCACCCCACAAGAGTTTTTTTGTTTTGTGGGGTGGGCATCTTGCCCGCCCCCACCCCAGAAGAGTAGTTTTGTTTTGTGGGGTGGGCATCTTGCCCGCCCCCACCCCAGAAGAGTAGTTTTGTTTTGTGGGGTGGGCATCTTGCCCGCCCCCACCCCAGAAGAGTAGTTTTGTTTTGTGGGGTGGGCATCTTGC
>NZ_BLAY01000186.1 GCF_020521235.1 Microseira wollei NIES-4236
ATGGCACGGCATCCCAGGAGCTTTGTACAAGCGACAATACTTACCCACGCCGTGCCCCTACAATGGCACGGCATCCCAGGAGCTTTGTACAAGCGACAATACTTACCCACGCCGTGCCCCTACAATGACCTTTGAAGACGCTCTGACAAAGGAGTTGGGAAGACGCTAAGAGTGCACCCTGACCCAGATCGAAGCACCTGGTTACAAGCCCCCGGATTTATCCGTGGAGAAAAAATAAATTCTTCCTTGCTTGAATCCCCCGGATTTATCCGTGGGGTTTCCCCGCGTCTCCGTCTCCCCGTGTCCCCTTGTCCTCTTCAATGTGTTGCACCCATGTCAAATGGTGACAGCTGTATCTGCGTAATTACTTGTCACCGTACCGGAGTAAATCAAACCTCGCTGGGTATCCAGGGTTAAAATTGCTCCATCGCGAATAGACTGTGTTGCATTTTTTACTCCTACTATCGCTGGCACTCCCAAACGCATGGCAATGACGGCGGCATGACTGGTGAGGCTTTCATCTTCGGTAATCACTCCTGCTGCTTTGCGAATCACATCGATAAATTCAGCACTGGTGCGAGATGCTACCAGTATTTCTCCCGGATTAAAGTTACTCACATCCATGGCGCTGTGGGCTACTCGCGCCCGTCCGCTGACGGCGCCTTGACCTAAACCAGTGCCTTTGCCTAATACTGCGGTTACCACCTCAACTTTAATCAAGTCGGTTGAACCTGGAACCCCTTGTAGGGTACCCGCGCTCATGACTACCAAATCTCCTTCTACGACTAGATTTTTTTCCAGGGAGACGTTGATGGCGGCTTGAAAGGTTTGGCTGGTGGAAGGTAAATCTAGGACTAACAAAGGTTTGACGCCCCATACGAGTTGGAGTTGACGCGCTACATCGACGTGGGGCGTAATGGCGAGAACGGGTGTTTTTGGGCGGAATTTAGAGACATTTCGGGCTGTGGAGCCGGTTTTGGTCAGGGTCATTATTGCTGCGGCTTCTAGCTGCTCGGCTATATGACCGACGGCTTGGGAGATGGCGTTGGGAATCGAGCGTTTGCTGGTTTGGATCGATCGCTCGCTCCTGCTAGCCATCATATCTTCCTCGATCCGCGTGGCAATGCGCGCCATGGTGGCAACAGCTTCTACCGGATATTTCCCCACCGCTGTTTCATTCGAGAGCATTACCGCATCGGTGCCGTCTAAAATCGCATTGGCGACGTCAGAAATTTCGGCGCGGGTGGCGCGAGGGTTGTACGCCATGCTATCAAGCATCTGAGTCGCGGTGATAATCGGAATTCCCAGTTGATTCGCTAAGGCAATTAGCCGCTTTTGCAGGATAGGTACGTCTTCGGCGGGGAGTTCCACCCCTAAGTCGCCCCTAGCAATCATCACGCCGTCGCACAAGGGGATAATCGATTCCATCTGCTCGATGGCTTCGTGCTTTTCAATTTTGGCAATCACCGGCACGTGCTTCCCGGCATGGGAGATTAATTCTTTAATTTCTAAAACATCTTGGGGGTTGCGGACAAATGAAAGCGCGACCCAGTCTACCCCTTGATCCAAACCAAACGTTAAATCTTTACGGTCTTTATCGGTCAAAGCTTTAATTGACAGGTAAACTCCCGGAAAATTAACGCCTTTGCTGTTAGAAAGCGGCCCGCCGACCACAACACGACAGTGGAGTTCTTCGGTAGTGCGGTCTACCTTTTCCACCCGCATTTCAACGCGACCGTCGTCTAGGAGGATGGTAGCGCCTTCAGGGACTTCTTGCGCCAAGCGATCGTAGGTGACCGAACTAATTTCCTGAGTGCCTTTGACCGGGCGGTTGGTTAAAATAAACGGGTCGCCCTTTTGCAGGAGAATCGAGCCGTTTTCAAACTGCCCCAGGCGAATTTTAGGGCCTTGCAAGTCTTGCAAAATCGCCACCGGCTGGTTAAGTTCAAAAGAAGTTTGCCGGATCAGCCGAATGTTGCGCTGGTGTTCTTCGTGAGTACCGTGAGAAAAGTTGAGTCGCAACGTGGTGGCACCGGCTTCGATCATCGCCCGCAGGACTTGCGGGTCGCGGCAGGCAGGGCCAATGGTGGCAACTATTTTGGTTCGACGTTGGGAATTTGGCAGTGGCATAGGTTGGTGGGGACTGAGGACTGGGAAATAGAGACTAGGTAGGCAAATTCTTCATCTTAACATTCTTTAATTCTCTCCTAGTAATTAGCTCCTAGCACCTAGTTTCTGGCTAAACAAAACTTTATTGTGACTGTGTCAGTATCGTATACTACGCGATTGAAGCGATCGGGAGTATAGATACTGATGTCCGAGGCACAGCAGGTGCTGACAGTTCCTAAAGAGTTATTGGGGCCGCCAGCGGAAGATTTTAATTTTACGTTACTGATGTTTTTAACCGCCGTCGCGCTGGTTGTTGTTTCGACCTGCGGTTACTGGCTTTGGAACTGGCCCCATTGGTGCTGCTTTTTTACGAATGTATTGGCGTTGCACCTGTCAGGGACGGTGATTCACGACGCCTCCCACAATGCTGCCCACAAAAACCGGGCGATGAATGCGATTTTGGGACATGGCAGCGCGTTAATGTTGGGTTTTGCGTTTCCGGTGTTTACGCGGGTTCACTTGCAGCACCACGCCCACGTTAACGACCCGGACAACGACCCGGATCATTTTGTTTCCACGGGTGGGCCTTTATGGCTGATTGCCGCGCGGTTTTTCTATCACGAAGTATATTTCTTCAAGCGGCGTTTGTGGCGCAAGTACGAGCTATTAGAGTGGTTGCTCAGCCGCATGGTTGTGGTGGCGATTGTCTATTACTCTTGCCAGCAGGGATTTTTGGGCTATATTCTCAATTTTTGGTTTTCACCGGCTTTGGTGGTGGGGCTGGCGTTGGGGTTATTTTTTGATTATTTACCCCATCGTCCGTTTGTGGAGCGCGATCGCTGGAAAAATGCCCGCGTCTATCCCAGTCCCATGCTCAATATCCTGATTTTAGGGCAAAATTACCATCTGATTCACCACTTATGGCCTTCTATTCCCTGGTATCACTACCAGACAGCTTATCGCGCCACCCAACCCCTTCTAGACGCCAAAGGCTGCCATCAATCTCTGGGACTGCTGCAAGGAAAAGACTTTTGGAATTTTGTTTATGACATTTTTCTGGGCATCCGCTTTCATAAAAAAAGCGCAGCCCAGAAGAGTCAAGAAGTGGGCTAATGGCTAATGGCTAATGGCTAATGGCTAATGGCTAATGGCTAATGGCTAATGGCTAATGGCTAATGGCTAATGGCTCATCGCTATCTTGTTAACTACGAGTGAGCGATAAAAGCTTTTTACTATTAGCCATTAGCCATGAGCAATTAGCAATTAGCAATTAGCAATTACCATGAATTTTCATATAACTCAACAGCCAATTAGCTGCTGTTGCCCGCCGCGTCTGGCGCGGGCCAAATTCACCGATTTTGTAGCCTTGAAATCCCAGTTGTTCTTTCAGAAGCTGTTTGTTTTCTGGGGGAATCGAACGAGTCAACTTGACTGTGGCGGGACGGCTATCGATAAAATCAGGCGGTTCTGGATACTCCTGTTGCCAATCATCGGCGACGCTGGTAGTATCCCACTTGCCATTGGCGTCATCGTAACGATAACCCAAGCAATGCCAGACGAGTCGGTTAACGGTAGCATCCTCAATCGTGTCGTTGAGAATTGCCCAACATGTGTCAGTATTGAGCGGCGGCAGGTCAGACATAGTAGTGTTCGTAGTAAGGACTTCAGTCCTTAATATACTCAGAGTTTAGTTTGCCATATCCTCCTAACAAAAGCAGCCAAACCACAACAACCAACCAGTGAATCGCCACTGGAAGCCAAAGAGAACCACTTTTCAGGTAAGCGATAGTACAGACGATACCCAGAAGCGCTGCCAATAATAGAAAAACAGGATTAAAAAAAGTCGGGCGTCCAGCTGGGAAAAAACTCAGCGCATTGAGCGGATGATAAACGATAAAAACTGCCAAACTGATACATGCCCAGAGCCAATGAGCAGATATTGAAGCATTTTCAGATGGATGAGGAAGAAGTAAAACTCTCACAAATAGCTCCTCTGATACACCAGGGAAAAAGAAAGTTCTCCCTATGATAGTGGCAACTTTTATCCGCGAAGCTTTTAAAATATCAACTTGTAGAAAACCCTGATAAAATCCGATGGGTAACGAAATTACTGTCAAGCTCAGTAAGAGAAGTGCTGAAAATAACCAATCTTGAGCGCTGGGTGGGGTTGAAATTGCCGTAAGCAAGCGATAAACTAATGTCTGTAAAGCAGTCATAGTAAAAAATATTTAAGCAGACTAAACAATCAAATTTTATCAACTCGGCTGCCTAATTTATGGAAAACCAATTACCTTCAACTCAAAAAGTCCGCGCCCATGTTTTTGTTTCGGGAACCGTTCATGGAGTAGGTTTTAGATTAGCAGCTTGGGATAAAGCCAACCAGTGGGGAATTGCTGGTTGGGTAGAAGAAATTCCCGATGGACGGGTGGAAATCGTTTTTGAAGCCACCAAAGAACTCGTAGAAGCGGTTGTCCGCTGGTGTTACCGGGGTAGTCCGGAAGCTGTAGTAAAAAACGTTACGGTTGAGTACGAGAAACCCGAAGGATTAAAGGAATTTATTATTAGGCGTTCCCCTAAAGTTCGAGTTTCATCATCGGTCAGCGGTCAGGCTAAAACTATCAATATCCTTATCTTTATTTGCGGATTGAACAGAGAAAATCATCCCCAAAATGAGTCGATATCAGATGATAGCTTATGGTCAGCAGTTCAAAAATATTATAACTTATCCGAACGAATTGAGTCAGTAATTAAAGTTAATTATTCTGGAAAAGATGGGAAAATTTATTTAGCGCAAAAGTTTGTTGCCGAACAACTCGAACCCGAAGGTTTGGGGCAAAATAACGCTGAGAATAATATTTTATTGAGTGGTAAGGAAAGGGATAGAATGCAACCTTGGTGGCGGTCATTGGTTCAACCGCTGCGTCGTTTATTATTGCAGGGATTGGGCGATTTAGTGTACTACGCCGGGAAAGAAGGGAAAATTGCGATTCAATTGGCTGTTGATAGTCAAGTGTTAGAAAGTTTAGAAAAATATCGCCCCAAGGTTGAGAAAGATTTACGAAAAGAAGCACAAACTATTAAAGTTAGGCTGCACCTGATTGGACATAGTTTGGGGAGTGGGATCGCCTACGATTTTCTCCAAGGTTTATTCTCAAAAAAAACCAGTATTGCCACGGATGTTTTACCAGCAGAAAACCAGGAAATAGTAGAACGCTATCAGTTTTGGCGTCAGGCGGCGGGGTTAGGAAGAATAGAACTTGGTTCCATCGTGAGTATGGCATCTCCCCTGCCAATTTTGATGATGCGATCGCAGCAAGTAATAGATACATTTGCTCTGGGCGAAACGTTGCTTGCTGATGAAATTGGCATTGCCAAAAATGCTAAAGAAATTATCTGGAAAAATTTCTACAATTTTGACGATTTGCAAGCGTTTCCCATTCGCCCTTTATTTGGCGAACATCCGGGAATTCAAGATATTGAGGTAGAGGGAAATTTTTGGGTTAATGAAGAAATCCACAAGCATGTGGCTGAACTTTTGAATCGCCGAGTGGTAAGTTAGTTTTACATGGTTCGGACGGGCAAGATGCCCATCCCACAAGAGATGCCCATCCCACAAGAGATGCCCATCCCACAAGAGATGCCCATCCCACAAGAGATGCCCATCCCACAAGAGATGCCCATCCCACAAGAGATGCCCATCCCACAAGAGATTAGAATTAGAAAAATATCCGAGATATTTTATGGAAAAGCCATCACCGCAGTCAGGAAAAGTACGCGCCCACGTTTTTGTTTTTGGAATTGTTCAAGGAGTTGGTTATCGCTACTATACTGTAAATCAAGCCATAAAAATGGGTGTTAGCGGTTGGGTTCGCAACTTGTTGGATAGTCGCGTTGAAGCTGTTTTTGAAGGTACTCAAGAACAGGTTGAAGCGATGATTCAGTGGTGTTATCAAGGAAGTCCAGCATCTGTTGTTGAACAAGTTGTATTTGAGTACGAACAACCAGAAGGAATTGAGGGGTTTGATATCATATCAAATCCGGTTGCATCGGAATGATCGGCCTTTCTTGCTAATTGCTAATTGCTAATTGCTAATTGCAAGAAAAGCCCCTACAGGTCGTAATTCCGATGCCTAAGTAAACGATATCAGGAGCTAATATGGCGATTGGCTAATAGCTAATCGTTAATAGCTAATAGTAAAAAGGCCATAAAATTAGCAATTAGCAATTAGCAATTAGCAATTAGCAATTAGCAATTAGCAATTAGCCTGATGATTTACCAGCCAGTTTGGCGACAGCTTGAACTAATTGATTTGGCTCGATTGGTTTGGCGATGTGCTGTTGAAATCCGGCGGCTATTGCTTGAAAGCTGTCTCCCTCTCCAGCATAGGCTGTAAGCGCAATCGCAGGCACTTTTCCGCCTTGGTCTGGGGGTAGGGCGCGGATTTGTCGCATCAGCATGTAGCCATCCATTTCAGGCATTCCAATATCGCTGACAAGCACATCTGGTTTTGTCCGAGGGAACTCGCGCAACGCTTGCAGCGCCGAAGGTAGGGCGATTACTTCTGCTCCATCTTGTTCTAACACGAAGGCGATAAAGTCGCAGGAATCTGCATCATCATCAACTACGATAATTTTTAATCCAGCTAGTGGTGAGGATTGAGTCATAAATTCTTCAGATCGAGCGGGGTTAGTTGCATTTTCAGGTTGTTGTTTTATCAAGGGCAACCTCACAGTAAAAGTGGCACCATTACCTTCACCTTGGCTCTCTGCAAAAACAGTACCGCCGTGAAGTTCAACCAATTGACGCACAATTGCGAGTCCCAATCCCAAGCCGCCAAATTTGCGCGTTATGGCACTATCTTCTTGGCGGAAATGCTCGAACACATAGGGTAAAAATTCGGGATTGATGCCTTTTCCGTTGTCGGTGACTTGAATTTGAGCATGGCGATTGATATGCGTTGATCTCACATCTTGCACCACGGGAGGCAGAGCCTCCCGGATCTCGTTCCCAGGTTCAACCTGGGAACCAGAATACTGAGGCTCTGCCTCAAGGTGCAAGATCTCAGTTAATCGGACTTCGACTCGACCACCTTGGGGAGTGAATTTAACCGCGTTAGATAAAAGATTCCAAACAATTTGCTGTAAGCGCCCTGCATCCCCTGAAACCATGCCAACATTAGGGTCTAGATCGATCTGAATTTGAATATCTTTGGCTTGCGCGGCTAATTGCACTGTTTCGAGAGCAGCGGCGATCGCATTCGCCAGATTGACTGGAGCAATCGTGAGGTTGAGTTTACCGCGCAGAATGCGAGATACATCGAGTAAATCTTCGATCAGTTGCGCTTGTAATTTGGCGTTGCGTTCGATTGTGGTTAAAGCTTCCGCTGTTTTTGTCGCATTCACTTTGCCAGTTTGCAGCAGTTTAGTCCATCCCAAAATCGGATTGAGCGGAGTTCGCAATTCGTGGGACAAAACTGCCAAAAATTCATCTTTGATGCGATTGGCTTGCTCTGCCTTTTCCCTTGCTACTTGCTCTTGTTGTAGAAGACGCTCCCGCTGTTGTTCGAGTTGTTTTTGATCTTCAATATCCGTCGCCGTGCCAAACCATTTAACGATTTGATTTCGTTCATCTTTGAGCGCTATTGCTTGATGCAAATGCCAGCGATACACTCCATCCGCACGTCGAATTCTACCTTCGGCTTGATAGCGAGTGCCATCTTTTTGAGCCGCCGCCCAGTTTTCGCTCAGAATCGGTAGGTCATCCGGATGCACAATCCCTTCCCAGCCTTGGGTTTGGGCTTGTGGGAAGGTTAAACCCGTAAAATCTAACCAGCGTTGATTGAGATCGAGCAACACTCCCTCTGCGTTAGCTGTCCATACTAATTGGGGGATAGATTCTGCCAAATACCTATACCTTTCTTCGCTTTGGCGCAGGGTGATTTCTGCTTGTTTGCGCTTGGTAATGTCGGTCGTAAAGCCAAGAATAGTTAGTCAAAATATAGGCAAATATTACGCGAGCCTGGAAACCATTTCAGATTTCCCTTTCGTTTTGACTTTGAGCGGTGAAATCCGCCTCGGCTGAACTACGCAGCTCTTATCCCCTATCCAGAAGGCGTCGGGGAATGCTTTCACTAAAATATTCAGGCTCCCATTGACATCCGCATTCAAAGTCACCCCACCCTTGCTTCTGTACAACCCTCGGTGAATTCTTTTCCCACTGAAAACAGGCGCAGAAAGTATTTTTCCAATCGTGGGAATCACATCACCATCGATAAAACTGGCAACCGATGTATAACTTTCCTCAATCAGTAACACCGATATCCCAGCTAACTTGCACTTGTAAACCAGCATGTCCACAAACCGCTGGTGAGGAATAGAAACAAAATGTTGATTATTCACCTTTCCCAGAGCAACGGCTTGTTTCCACAAAGGATTCAAACCAATTACTAGCCTACCTATGCGATCAGCGACCAAAGTTGCTACAACCAGCTTACTGGCATGGTGCAAGTAATTATCAACTTTTTGGTTGCGCTGGCGTGTCAGACTTTTAATCCGCTCTGATGTCAGGCAATTACCCCGGAGCTTTGATTGTATTCTGGAGCGATGTTTATTGTAAAAGTAATTCATTGACTTGAGCGGACGTCCGTTAATCAGTAGAGGGACAAAACCCAACTGATTTGATGTTAACGTCGCCAAGTTATTTACTCCTAAATCAATCGCTGCAATCCCATCACACTGGGCCTCCTGTGGGGTGGAATCTGGTTGCTCATAAACTACCTCAATCACGTAACAATCGCATTTTGGAACTATCCGTACCTGACGAATAGCTTCGAATGGCACTTGTGTTTTCACCCGGATGTTAGTCTTTGATAGACTAATAATTCCATGCCGCAGTTGAACAGAGCTGATGGCTTGAACAGTATAAACTAACAGGTTCCTGCCCTTTTGTTTATCTTTATACTTGGGCAACTTAGGTTGGCCTAAAAACTTTTTTGGCTGCTGCAAGTATTCACTTCTTGCCGCCCAGAATGATTGCCAATTCTTGTCTAATACCATTAAAACTTGCTGGCTGACTTTGGCTGGCAATGCTTTATATTGCACAGAGGTTTGCATCAGCTTTTGCAGGGCATTGTAATTGAGATATCCCCAGCCGTAGAAATAATTTTGTCTCAGGATATATAGGGCGGCATTATAAATATTTTTTGATTTGAAGCTGAGGTCGTCTATTTCTGCAAAAAGATTATGCGTAGATTTAATGATGTGTCTTTCAACCAGTTGCATGGGCGATTGACCATCTGATTAACACTGGTATCACCTTAGCAGTGAGAGAGTGACAGTAACGAGCAAATTTATTAAAGTTTTACAATTGTCAGGCTACTTGGCTCGGACTCGGAGGTCAAAGGCAAAAAAGCGTGGCAATTGCGGGATATTTGCTAATATTTGATAATATTTGCTAATGTTTGTATTAACTTGTTTCAATACCAACGATTTGCCCAGATTCATCGCGGCGCAAACAGCCGCGCTCCCAAACATCGATCCAGCGCCCGTCTGCGTGGCGGACTCGGTACTCGCCTTCATAGCGATCGCCTAAACTCTCTAGCGACTGCATCCCTGATTCCATGCGGGCGAGGTCATCGGGATGAATCCGCTCCATCCACCATTCCCGCGTCGGCGCTGCGTCTTCTGCACGCACGCCAATCAGTTGATACAGTCCCTCAGAGCGGTAAACTTCGCCGGAAAGCATGTTCCACTCAAACACAATCCCATCAATTGCCAATGTTGCCAAGCGGAATCGTTCGTTCATCTGCCGCAAGGCTGCTTCTACTTGCTTGCGAGCGTCAATATCCGTGGAAGTCCCGTACCATTGAACCACCTGACCTCGTTCATCCCGGAGCGGTATGGCACGGACTAAAAACCAACGGTAGGTATCATCGGATGCTCTCCTTATCCGCATTTCTACTTGGTAAGTCGTCTCAGATACTAAGGCGGCGCTCCATTGTGCTTGGATTGATTGGATTTCATCGGGATGCAGGAACTCAGTAGCGTGGGAGCCCTCGCGGGTTTGTTCGAGTGTCAGCCCGCTGTAGTCGATCCACTGCTGACTGACATAATTCAATTCACCCTTTGCATCTGTTGTCCAGATCATTTGCGGCATGGCATTGGCAAGCTGACGAAACCGCTCTTCGCTTTGACTGAGGGCAGCTGCGGTTTGTTTGCGAGCGGTAATATCGCGAATGACAGCCTGAACGGCAGGTTTTCCTTGATACACGACGGGAGCGGCGGCAACCTCGACCTCGACTACAGTGCCATCTAAGCGGAAAAACTTTTCTTCTAGCAGCGGCACAGTTTGGTTTTGTTGCAGTTGTTGCATCCGCAGTTGCACGATTTCTCGATAGTCAGGGTGAACAAAATCCATCACCGCTTTACCGATGAGTTGCTCAGACTCTGTGGCGCCGAACAAGTTTAGAGCTGCTGGATTGACAAACTCAAATTTGCCGTCGCTTTGAATGAAAATGCCGTCTGGGCAAAGTTCCACTAATTGGCGATAGCCTGCTTCACTGGCTCGCAGAGCGGCTTCTGTGCGTTTGCGCTCGCTAATTTCCTGCACCATGACGTTAACCCCCACCACCCGTCCGTCGTGGCGGTAGGGATATAAATTAACCAACCAATCGCGTTCCACACCCGCAAAGGCGCGGTTGGTGCCGCGAAACTCCAGATTCAGAATCGGTTCGCCAGATGCGATCGCTTGGCGATAGATTGGCTCGAGATCGTCCGCCTGTTCTGGCAAAATGTCGCGCAGCGTGCGTCCAATATGCTCAGAGGCTGGTATGCCGTTGATTTGCGCCAGGTGTTCGTTGATGCGGACAAACCGCAGATTTGTGTCAATAAAGCAAAGTCCGATCGGAGCGGTGTCGTAGATAGCTTCGATTTCTGCCAATTGTTGCTCGGCTGTTTTTTGGCAAGTTAATTCATCCTCGCTAATTGCCGAAAACGTTGTCATCACAGCATAGGCAGTCGTAGCATCGGTTTGAAACAGAGGATGGGAGGAAAGACACAACCAAATTAACTCCCCATTTGGCTTGTAAAAGCCCAAAACCACATTAAGACAGGGTTTGCCCGAAAGCAAGGCAGTCCGCGCCGGATACTCATCATCGGGGTTAATTGTCTGCCAAAGCGAATCAAACGAGGTCGTGCCAATCAGTTGCGCAGCGGTGTATCCTAGCAACTGTTCCGCCGCCGGATTGCAAGCCAAAATCGTACTATCAGCGGACTGAAGCACCATGCCAATGTCGCCGCCAGCATCGATTAAATTGGTCTGGTTACGAACGCGAACGGGTTCCACGATTTCAAATACCGATTCTTTTGTTTATGCTGCCCTAGATTAATTTACACGAATATAAAGAGTGGCGGTCGCAGCCTTGCACCATCGATCAAAAGGCTACTCCCCTAACCCAAACATCCATCTTTAGAATGAAAAAAAGCGCGTGCGCTGGCGTGAAATATATTTTCTTTGGCGCGATCGCTTGCCTGGGATCTGGCATAGACTAGAAACCGGGTTTCGAGGGTAGGGGAACGGCAAGCGAAATATTTGCAGGACTTAGGCGCATATTCCGGGTTTCTCTCAAACATCGTCGCCACAGAACTAGAGAGCGACGCAGAAACCCGGTTTCATACCATGTCCGGTCGATTACCCATGATTGGGAGTAGGGAACATCATAGATACTTTGCCGGAACAGATAACTTTAAAGTTAGCCGTGCCCCTACGCAACGATGCGGTAGTGTGTATGGGCAATTCAACGGACATGATATCATATCAAATCCGGTTGCATCGGAATGAGCGGCCTTTCTGGGTAATTGCTAATTGCTAATTGCTAATTGCCAGAAAAGTCCCTACAGGTCGTAATTCCGATGCCTAAGGAAACGATATCAAACCTTGAAACCAAACTTGGCAACCGGGTTGCTCACAAAAATCGTCGCCACAGAACTAGAGAGCGACCCAGAAACTTTGAAACCGGGTTTCTCGCAAAAATCGTCGCCAGACAACTAGAGAGCGACGCAGAAACCCGGTTTCTCAGATCGTCGTGTTTAATGTTTAATTGTGAATTGATCTCACTTCCTCCACAGTCAAACTCAGCGCTTCTGCAACTTGTTCTACACTCAAACCCATTGCCAATAACCGAGGTACAGCATCCCTTCGCGCCTGCTCAGCATTTTCAGCTCTTTGGCGCTCTTGCTCAGCTCTTTGGCGCTCTTGCTCAGCTCTTTGACGCTCTTGCTCAGCGTGCAAGCGTTCCAGTTCAGCTCGCTCTGCACCCGTTAGCAGCAAATTTCCCTCTCGATCCCACCATCTTAACCACCGTTGGGTTTGGTTTTGATAGCTTCCTTCCCAAACTCCTAATTCCACACCTATCTGTGCGATAGGATAGTGACCCCGTTCGTTAGGGGAAATTGTTTGATAGCGTCCACCAACTAGGTTGTATACCTCCAATTTGCCTTTACTAATTTCATAGATACCGTAGTAGGGAATTCGCATGATGCACTCGTAGACCCAGAACTTCCCTGGTTTGGTAACCTCTCCTGTTCCAGAATAAGACAGAGGCGTTCGATCTCGTTCTTCTGTGCCATCGCCGCTAGCAAACTCCAAAGCAATCAAGGGAGCCAAAAATTCCCGCCATATAACGTAGGAACGGCGAACTTGACCATCTAGCAGCGGGGGTACGTTAGGCACGTAGAACCAATCTGGTGCTTCTGCGCCTTTTTCTGGGGGATCGGTTTCGCGCCAGTAGATGCCGCAGTCTTGTCCAATGGCATATTGTCCATCGGGATGGAGTTGCTGCAAAACTGGGCCAAGAGAATCGGTCAAAATAATACTTTGGGGATGCTCCTGAAAGTTTTTCACAAAAGTTCCATCTTCCTCCGGTAATTGAGTGTGGTCGGGAAATGGAGGCGGCAGTTCAACGGGAGTTAAAATTTCAGTCATCAGTCAGCTCCCTTAATGCTTGATAATTCTCTATTTTCGCAAAGCTGAGAAATTTCAGCCGCAGCGGGTATGTGCAATATGCCATTGGCGCGTGCATAGCAACTATCGCTCCCCTCTCTTTGTCAGAGAGGGGATGAGCGCCTAATCGTTCACAGTCAAGTCATATCATGTCCGTTGAATCACCCGTAATAAAATCTCACCACGTTGCCGCACAGATACCCCCATGTAGGGGCACGGCATCTTTAAGTTATTTGTATCTGCCAAAATATCTCGCCTGCCGTGCCCCTACATCCCATTAAGGGTAATCGACTGGACATGATATCAAAAATCACTGAAAGATTCGCGGTGGGTATTAATCGCCGCAGTACCTGAAGGACGATCCAGCGCTTCGTTACGCCGCCGAAACCTGGCAACAGTTATCCCCCTTTCTCCGACACCTGACGAATGATGCTCCAGGGATAAAGTTTTGCTCGGTAGGTCTGTTGTGTTGGTATCATAAACTAATCCTTGCCACTTTGTGGGGTATTGGAAATATGGCGATCGCTCGCTCAGTTTTCCTGGCTAGAGAGCAATCGCTATTGAATTGACTTTAATTAAACAGCGCCCAATGGGATTAGTTAGGTTAAAGATACGAGAACTGGCGGATGAAAAGGGTTGGACGCTCAAAGATGTTGCCGCTCGTGCTAACGTTCCCTATAGCACAGTCAGGCATTATGCGCGCTCTCAAGGATTGGCAACTGTTGACCTAACATCGATTCAGAAGATCGCTCGCATTTTTGATGTTCTCATCGAGGATCTAATCGAAACCATTGAAGAGTAATATCATGTTTGTTGAATTGCCCATAATAAACAAATCTCACAGAGTCGTTGCGTAGGGACACGGCATCATAGATATCTCGGACAAACAGATAACGTTAATCGTGCCGTGTCCCGGCTGCCAATTATGGGTAATCGACCGGACATGATATAATATCGAGTCGCTTCGTATCGGACTTGTATGGTGAATGGTGTTGTAGGGTCGGGTAAAACCCTCCACCTTTGATTGATAGCGAACTGTATTGATAAACCCGCCCCCTGCGCGATGTCTATACAAGCGGACATCATATAAGTTTGTTGTGTTGATATTATTTGATGTGGCTATCCACCACCAACACCGCTGCACCCTGTATCTTACCGCTGCGTAGCGCCGTCAAAGCTTCATTCGCTGCTGTCAGCGGAAATGCTTCTACTTCGGTGCGAATGGGAACTTTGGGCGCTAATTCTAAAAATTCTTCTCCATCTTTCCGCGTTAAATTTGCAACCGAACGCAACACTCTTTCTGACCATAAAATTTCATAAGGAAAAGAAGGAATATCGCTCATGTGAATACCAGCACAAACTACAACGCCGCCTTTTGCTACCGCTTTTAAAGCCGCCGGTACGAGTTTACCAACAGAAGCAAAAATAATCGCCGCGTCTAAAGGTTCTGGAGGTAATTCTTCGGAACCACCTGCCCAAACTGCACCCAATTTTTTGGCAAATTCTTGTCCTTCAATATCCCCATCGCGGGTAAAGGCATAAACTTGCCGCCCTTCATATTTAGCCACTTGAATTAAAATATGTGCGGCAGCGCCAAAACCATAAAATCCCAAACGTTCCGCATCCCCGGTCATTCTGTACGAACGATAACCAATTAATCCGGCACACAATAACGGGGCGGCTTGCAAATCCTGATAATCTGGGGTAATTGGAAAGCAAAATTGCTCGTCTGCTACCGTATATTCCGCATAACCGCCGTCAATTTGGTAACCCGTAAATTCGGCATTGTCGCAAAGGTTTTCCCGCCCGGTTTGACAGTAGCGGCAGTGGTTACAAGTATGACCGAGCCAGGGGACGCCGACGCGATCGCCCAGCTTAAATTTTGCCACGCGATCGCCAGTCGCCACCACCGTCCCGACAATTTGATGACCGGGAATTAAAGGCAATTTGGGATGGGTTAATTCTCCATCTAAGATGTGCAAATCTGTGCGACAAACCCCGCAGGCGTGGACGCGCAACAATACCTGATGTGGGTTCGCAGTTGGTATTGGCAAATCTGCTACCCGCAAAGGTTTATTAGGTGCATCGAGAAGCATTGCTAGCATAGGTCATGGGGAATTTTGGATGTTGGATTGAAGGGAAGAGTCCCGCATTTGAGCGACACTCAACTGAGCTACCACAAATATGCTAACAAGAAAAAGCGACTGGTAAACAGTTTGGGTAATGGTTATACAGGAGTTAATCATATCAAATCCGGTTGCGCTTTCTTGCTAATTGCTAATTGCTAATTGCTAATTGCTAATTGGTCATACACAAAGTAAGTACGATGCCACTGGAAACGATATCGCTCTGGGTATTCCTCAGGAGGAAACATTATGGCTGTTCCCGGAAGCTGGACTTTATTCTACGATTGGGACTGTGACGGTAGTTACAGCTCAACGGCAATGACCGTTAACGCTGATGGTACATTTTCTCTGGGTGGAGGTGTAGCCGGAAAATGGGTTCAAATAGCTGGCATGTTCATGTTCAAATTCAACGGTTTGGATACGACCTACGCCGGTAACCTCGCGAGCAAATCAATTACTGGCATCAGCACCACCTTCAGCGGGTTAAATGGTTGCTTCTACATGCTACAAGCGGGCGTGCCAACCTCATTCGCCGACGAGCGCGTAGCTAATAAATTGGATGCTACGGGCAATTAATGAGCTTAAAATATCAGGAATGATATGATGTCCGTTGAATTGCCCATCATAAAAAAACCTCACAGAGTCGTTGCGTAGGGACACGGCATCAGAGATATCTCGGACAAACAGATAACTTTAATAATGCCGTGTCCCGGCAGCTAATTATGGGTAATCGACCGGAAATCATATGATATCGTGTCCGTTCGCGTGCTGCACGTGCGGGGCGGGTAAAAATTGCATATCTCGTGGAAAGAAACCGGGTTTCTGTTAAAAATAGTTGAGCAAGGAAAGAGATATACAAAGAAACCCGGTTTCTAAACTTGTAAAACCCGTCCCTACAGCACAAAAATTATACACAACCAAAGCTAGCGGACATCATATCACTGCTCAAAATTGCATCCCAAATTTGCATCCATAACGCCTATTTTTATCGGAAGTTCTCCACAACAGAGAACTTCCGGTAAAACGTGCCGAATCAGGGTTGTATGCGCTCGCTCGCCAGCTAGGCAGGAACCCAGCGGAAGATGGTTCCGTTCCCCAGATTGACGCCGTACATATTGCCATCGGGACCTTTTTCCATATCGACTACATTGGGTAGACCAGAATCAAACACCCGAACCGCACTTATATTGCGATTTTGATCGAGGGTTGCTTCATAAATATTGCCTTCCCCAACATCACCAAAAATCAGCCGATTGTTGTCATAAAAATCACCCATGATGATGGCGATCGCTCCATTAGCATGGCTACGAGCATAAATGGGAGCGGTTACCGATTGACCGCTATTATAAAATGCTTGAGCTTCCGGTAAATTAGCATATCCAGTCGATTGTTGCAGGCTGACACCATTTCCCCCCTCATAATAAGGCCAACCAAAATTCACTCCTCGACCTGTATTAATTTCTTCCCATTGCGACCACCCTACATCGCCAATTACTGGCAATCCAGTCACTGGATCGAAGGTGAAGCGGAACGAATTTCGCACACCATAATCGAAGACTTTGTCGCGATTGTTATCCGCGCCATCCGCTCCATTAAAGAATGGATTATCGGATAATCCTGCACCTGTAATTGGATCGATTCTGAGTATTTTTCCGGAAAGATTATTCAAGTCTTGAACGCGCACGGTGCGCGGATCGGCAAAATTGTAGGAAGTGCCATCGCCATTGCTGACGTACAAAGCACCATCGCTGCCAAAGTGAACTGCACCGATGGTGTGGGATTCGCTATCGGTTGCTAGATAGTCGCGAATGTTGTTAGTTAAATTGTTGTTGGCGTCGCTTTCGAGCAGCGTTTGCGGCGCCACAATTGTAGTGCCATTGTTAATTCCTGAAGGCGGAATCGATGAATCATTGGTGCTATTGCCATCCGGACGACTTGTATATTCCCAGGTGCTATTTTTACCCAGCAAAACTACTTCGCTTCCGGGGACGGCTGTAATATTACCCGTAACCGGATCGGTTGTCGCCGTAACGCGAATCAAACGCGATGGACGATTCCCCGCACCATCTGGATCGTCTAAATTCGTGCCTGGGTTAATATTGTTGGATGCTTCTGGCGGATCGTAGGTGAAGAGGAGATAAACGTAGGGATTGGTGGCAAAGTTAGGATGAATTGCCATCCCCAACAAACCGCGATCGCGCACATTATTAACCTGCCCGGAAATATTAATAAATGCCGTTGATTGCAACGTCCCATCTTTGACCACGCGGACTACGCCATCTTTTTGAGCGATAAACATATTGCGACCATCCGGCGTCCAATCGACTACCGTAGGTTGGTTGAGTCCAGATACCACATTTTGGCGAGTAAAACTGGGATCGTTATCTACAATTGTCAGCGTCGCCGTACTTTGGGTGCCAATCCTTGTCCGACGACCGGGGTTGCTGAGTGCGATGTTGAGTGTTTCACTCGATTCGATCAGCGCGTCATTTACAATTGGAATCGAAATCGTCTTGGTGGTTTCTCCCGCTGCAAAACTGAGGGTTCCTGAAGTTGCCGTATAGTCCGAGGGAGCGATCGCAGTGCCATTGCTAGTGGCATAATTTACCGTTGCAGGTTTGCCAAGATTACCTGCACGTTCAACGGTAATCGAAGCATTCCCGCCATTTTCAGCAACGCTATAGGTAGGCTGACTGAAGCTAACCGTAGATGGACTATCATCATCAACAATCGTCACTGTAGCTGTTCTGGGAGTACCTACTTGACCAATTCCATTAGTTCCCAACAAACCTACAGTAAATGTCTCATCGGATTCAAACACATCATCGTCGATCAAGTTAATCTCAATTGTCTTGCTGGTTTCTCCATCTAAAAAAGTGACACTGCCATTGGGAATATCCACATAGTCCGATCCAGCTAAAGCAGTTTGATCGTCAACACTATAATTAACCGTTACTGTGCCGCTACTTCCACCCGTTCGCACAACCGTAAGCGCTACTTTACCCGCTTCCTCACTCACAGAAGGCGGAGTTGAAGTTGCCAAACTGATAGTACCCGGACCCTGTGGAATGGTGCTGAACAGTCGCGACTGGGGAATAATTTGCTTGCTTTGGCTAGGACTTGACCAGGAAAGATTCACCCGCGCATCTGCGTTATTTTCTACATACTCTAAGCGGACATCATATCTTTGACCGGCATTGAGGCGAATTGTACCGCTAGCTTCTTGACCTCTTCTTGTGGCATCGATTATTTGTTGCCCATTAATCCACAGTTTCGCTGTATCATCAGGCGTCGTAAAAAATGTGTAGTTTTCCGTATAATCAGCCAGAACTTGACCAGTCCAACGCACCGAAAAGCTATCTTTGCCAATCGAAGCATCGGGCGATCCTTTGCCCCAGTTGAAGTTAACGGTTGGATCGGTGCGGGTAAACTTTAACTTGGTAAAGTTTTTGTTATCGAAATACTCACCCCGCAACCCATCCCCCACATCCAGAAGTCCTTGGTAAGACTGTAGAACTTGAGGTTGGAAAGCAGAAGCTGATTCGATGCCTCCAGTCGTAACTTCCAGATCCCAGTCACCGCCTCGCGTTGCGCTACCTGTCAGGTCAGATGAAGCAGCAATATCAGCGCCAGTTAGATCGCTCAAATCTTGGATAAACTGCTGCCCTTCTTCTCCAGCAGCAACATTACATCCGTAAAGAAAGATGTCGGCATTGGCAGTCAAAGACTTCGCCCAACTTTGCAATTCTTCACTGTAGCGGTCGAGGGTATTAGAGCTAACTTCTGCGTTCCCTAAGTACAATTTCCCCGATTGTCCATTCGAGACAATATGCAGGCTGGAAATATTTTTCCGCCCAGACAATACCTCGCTAATTTGCTCAATTCCATCTTTGGATGGGTCGAGAACGATCGCTTCTTCGCCTGCAAACACCCCGGTTGCAAGTGTTTGATAGTCTTCTACTGCTGGATCGATAAAAACAATAGAGCCTGTAGCGTTTGCCGGAAATAACCGCTGCCGAGAGCTGTTACTGCTGGAGTTTACAAACATTTACTAAATACCTTTAATAGAATCATAACTGCAATTATATTACTGATAAATAATGCGTGTAATTATCTTTAGCGCCTACTTTTTGCCTGTTTGCATGGTTTTTCCTACTTTTCCTACTTTTCCTACTTTTTTGATGTTAAATATCAGTAACTTTTCGTTAAATAATTCAACATTTACCAGGGATGACCCCCGCATGAAAAAAACAGGGATTATATCAATTCCCTCGTTGCAATCCGCTGTATTTGAGGCGGGCTTTCCTGCCCACCCCACAAAACCAGAAAAATTCTTGTGGGGTGGGCGTCTCGCCCGCGGTTCAAATTGTCTCAAATTGAGGCGGGCTTTCCTGCCCACCCCAAAAAACCAGAAAAA
>NZ_BLAY01000187.1 GCF_020521235.1 Microseira wollei NIES-4236
ACAGAGTTTCTATATCAAGGCAAGATAATTTGAGAAATCTTGGCAAACTGCGGCGACGGCTCTCAAACTGAATTGGGTAAGGCATTAAGGTCGCCCCAAGGTAATGCTAACTTGTTTTTGAGATTGCAACAGATATATCAAAACTTTTAGAGTCAGATCTTCGGTGTTTTTTAGTTGCTGTTGCCGATGAATTTGGTAAAATTGAGGAAACATTTTCAACTGATGGGGCTTGTTGACAAGAATGACCCCATCTTTTTTTACCGCGAGTTGCCTCAAGAAAGCGATCGCTCTGGCTTTTGACGGGGTTGTCACCCCGTCAGCTGTAATATACACGTCTTCTATTACCCTTTGCTTTACGAACATGCTCTTTTCCCCTCGCTATGGGCGAGTTTAGGTTAGTTGTTCACCTGGGAGTCAGTTGCCCTGAACTCCAGCCAACTGGGTTGGCAATTCCATCAGCGCGTACCACGGCGCACAGTTTCCCTTCACACGGCTCCTCAGTGATACGGTGTTTGTCAGACATACCTCTTCGTCCATTCCTCTTAGTATGTGAGCATATCGAAGCGTTTTCTTTGCTCTGGTGTCATGGGCTCTCCTTTTACCCCTTTCCTCCATACCTCATTATCATCAATTTGGTTTTTTGTCAGAGGTTTTGGTTTTTTCGAGGCAGACTTAGGCTCGGTACTGTTGCCACCATATTTTGTGCCGCTACTGCTATCTGTGGCAGTTTTTGTATCGTGGCAGTGTCGGTGAATTAGTTGCCAATTTTTGTATTTATCCTTTCCACCTTTCGATTTAGGGATGATATGGTCTAGCTCGATTACATCTCCATCTTTGAAGTATTGTCCGCAGTAGGCGCATTTCCCTTTTTGCTGTTTTAGCAACGATGCTGTTCGCTTTGGCATCTGGGGATTTTTGCCCATTCTTGTACTCCAGTAAACCTTTGGGTCCTATAGTGACGCAACGCCAGTAACTTTCACATAGTCAAAGATTTTGGTGGCTCTATGTTTAAGTAACCGGATAAGATTTTTCCCATCCCTGGTTGCGAAGACCCAGTTATCACCGCCAATTGTTTTCCAGTATTTTTGGCGCCACATTTTGCCTTTGTTTCTATGGCGGTGTTTTGCCCAAGATTCAAGTCTGGTGTAGATTTGGGCATCCATTTTTGAAAATGCCCCTTTACTACTGACCATTGAGTAGTAATTTGCCCATCCTCTAATCATAGGGTTTAGTTTATCTATCAGCCTCTTTTGTCAGGTTCCTTTATGGGCTATTACTATCTCTTTTATATGTTCGTAGTGTCTGCACTTTTCTTGGCTTGGGGTGATGATGGTTTTGAAACCTAATGCTTTCTGTTGTTTTTTCCTGTTGTGTATTTGACAACATGAAATTGTTGAATGTGATATCCCAAGAAGTCGAATCCTGGTTTCTCACTTTCATGTTTGTTAAGAGTGTGCGCTAATCGAGTTTTACTTGGCTTCAATTCCCAGCCTATGTCTAGTAACCATTCAGAGATTATCTCCCTACATCCTTGGACTACGGTTAAGTCTTTGTGGAGAATTACAAAGTCGTCGGCATAGCGTATTATTTGGACTGCATCACGTTTATCCCTTTTTGGAAGTTGATATCTTCCATCTGACCTTTTCAGGTCGCAGGTTTCCACGTAGTCTTTTATCCGCCATTCCATCCCGTGTCGGGCAATGTTTGCCAATAGTGGGGAAATGACCCCACCTTGGGGTGTACCAAGGGATGTCTCGAAGTACTGCATATTATCCATTACTCCCGCTTTTAACCAAGCTCGAATTTGTCTTCGGATGGTTGGGAATGTGTTTAGCTTGTTGAGCAGTGCTTCGTGGTCAATGCGGTCAAAGCATTTTGCAATATCGGCGTCCAGCACATATTTAGCTTTACTTTGAATTGCATTAGACCTCTCCAACAAACAAATGCTCCGGCGATCGCTTAAGGTAAAATATAGTTTTACCTCGCCAAAAATGAGCCGAATGAGAGAATTTATAGAAAAGCACCCATGGGAAGCCCAAAGGTTAGTGGGACTAGATTACGAACAACTAATGGAGTTAATCAGTCAAGCAGAAAGATTACACAATCAGAAACAAGTTGCACTAGAAGAGAAAAAAACTAGAATAATCAAAGCTGGAGGGGGTCGGCAGGCAAAGTTAAGCCGACAAGATCAGATTCTCCTGACGCTAGTATATCTGCATCACTTACCAACATTCCAAATGTTAGGAGTTCAATTTGGAGTAAGTGAATCAGCAGCCCATTATATATTTCACTACTGGCTGGGAATATTAAGAGAACTGCTGCCAGCGTCCCTAGTAGAACAAGTCAAAAAAACCGCCTCAGAATGGGAATGGGTTGAAGAACTATTAAGCAAGTTTGAGTTAATAGTAGATAGCTGTGAGCAGCCCCGTGAAAGACCAAAGTCGTATCAAGATCCAAAGAAGTATTACTCATGTAAAAAGAAAAAGCATACATTTAAAAACCAAGTAATAGTGATGCCTACAGGCAAAGAGATAGTTGATGTAGTAGTAGGAAAACCAGGGGCAACCAGGGATATAAAAATTTGGCGTTCCCGACGGACACAGTTAAGTGAGACTCAGAAGTTTCAAGGAGATAAAGCCTATGTGGGAGAACCAGCAATTGATACACCTCATAAGAAAACTAGAAGTAAAGGAATCACAATCGCACAAAAACAGGAAAATCAAAAGAAGGCGAAAAAAAGAGTGGTGGTAGAGCATCTAATTAGGCTGGTGAAAACCTTTCGGATAGCCGCCGAAAGATTTCGATTAAATTCCGCAACTTATGAACCAGTAATTCTGGTCGTATGCGGATTGCTCAGATGGCGGATAAAAGCGAGAGTTTTAAATAGTTAAAATCTCTAAAAGTTGTTAGCAAATCTGAAATAATATCACCGAAAAAATCTGCTCTATTTTGACTGCAACACTGTCAAAGCCCTATGTAACCGTTGGTTTTTGACTGCCTGCCCCCCGGGCAGGCAGTCAAAAACCAATATTAGAGAGGCTTTGACAGTTTTTGGAGAGGTCTATTAAATATTGCTTTTATCGCATCTTGACATGACCTTCCTGGTCTAAACCCGTATGTGTTAGGTTCAAATTTCGCTTCCCATTCTGGCTCTAGTGCTAGTTTGACAAGCGCCTGCAATGCGCGGTCTTTGATGGTAGGTATCCCTCAAGGTCGCTTCTCTTCCGTCCCAGGTTTAGGAATCCATACTCGCCTGGTTGGGCTGACCTTAGAACCCAGTTTTATAGAACCTATTAGGGCAAGAAGTTGCTTTGGGGTCAGGCTTTTTATCCCATCCACACCAGCCGTCTTTTTCCCTTGGTTATCCTGGGATATTCTACGAACCGCTAATGCCCTTGCTGACCAAGATTTCATCAACGTATGAGTGGAGTCTGCGTAAAGCTTTCACATCACCACGTTGAGAGGCAAGGGTAGATTCTCTTTTGCAGCTTATAAACCTTACGCTCTAGCTTTCGCCAGTTCATCTGGTTCGATTCCACCGTAGTCTTTAAACTCGTTTTAGACATTTGTACTCGCTACTTGAGACTCTATCTGACAAATCACCGTGAGTCTGTCTGCATATCTCTGGTATTACCCAGAGCTTTCGCTTCTGACTCAATCTTTCCTGCCCGTAGCATACGGTTAGCACCTACTCAGGGAATCGACCACCACCAGAGCAGCGAGAGGTTATCTCGTTCCGAATGACCATACTACGTACGTTTAGAGTGACACTTTTCGCCGGGTTTATGGGAAATGCATGTTGGTCAACTCGAGTCTTGCCAACTCCCTATCCTTTGCCTTTTTGGCTCCAGCGCATTAAGCCTTATAGGATAGTTCGCTCTAACCCCGCGTCAAAAGACCGGGGTAACCGCGCGAGACTTTAGTCTGGCGAATCTTTCTGGATTAATCGATCTCTGAAGCGAGCTATCAAGCTACGAATCAATTCTGATTTAGTCATATTTCGCCTAAGATCCTCCTGTTCTAATTGCAACATCTCGTATTGAGTTAATCTAACTTCGAGTTTAAGATTTCTCATTAACTGTCCTGACACACGTCAATACATATAGTAGAATAGACATAAAACATTGAGAGGTCGATTCAATGCTGGTCTTAGAGTACAAAGTTAAAGCACGTGCGATTCAATATCAGGCAATTGAGGAGGCTATTCGGAAAACTCAATTTGTCAGGAACAAGTGCATTCGTTACTGGATGGATGCACCCAAAGAAGCTAAAATCAATGGTTTTGCTCTAAATAAGTACTCGACAGAACTACGCAACGAATTCTCGTTTGTTAAAGACCTAAACTCAATGGCGGTGCAAGCTGCTGCTGAGCGTGGATGGTTGGCAATTTCCAGGTTCTATGATAATTGCAAGGCCAAAAAACCGGGTAAAAAAGGATTTCCGCGCTTCCAGAAAGATAACGGCAAGGGTTGAGTATAAGACCAGCGGATGGAAGCTGCATCCAACCAGGCGACGGATTACCATTACCGACAAAAAAGGTATTGGCGAGTTAAAGCTGTTGGGCAAGTGGGACATTCATACTTACCCAGTCAAGTCAATTAAACGGGTCAGGTTGGTGCGTCGCGAGTCGTGGCTACTATTGTCAATTTGCTATTGACATTGAAGCTAAAGAGCAACTAGAGCCAACCGGAAATTTAATCGGGTTGGATGTAGGGCTTGAGTTTTTCTACACTGATTCCAATGGATACCGAGAAGAAAATCCGCGCTTTTTGAGAAAGGCTGAGCAGTCAATTAAACACGCTCAACGTCGCATCTACAAGAAGGAAAAAGGTAAAAACGGACGCCGCAAAGCAAGGCGGAGATTTGCTAAGAAACACCTAAGAGTAACTAGGCAGCGGAATGAACACGCCAAGAGACTGGCGCGTAACGTATGCAAGTCTAACGACAAGCGTGGCCTATGAAGACTTGGTTGTTCGCAATATGGTCAAGAACCACTGTCTAGCTAAATCAATTAGTGATGCTGGATGGTCACAATTTAGACAATGGATTGAGTATAATGCTGGCAAATTTGACAGAAAAGCTGTTGCTGTCAAACCACACTATACAAGCCAAAAGTGTAGTAATTGTGGTACTGTTGTCAAAAAATCTCTATCAACTCGCACGCATATTTGTAAATGCGGATGCAGGTGTGATAGAGACGAAAACGCGGCGATAAATATTTTAAATCGAGCAAAAGCAAGCTAGGGATGGGCAGTCCCGAAGTAACGCGCTCCGGACTTGAAACCTCTACTCTACTTGGGGAAACCCTGGTTGAGCAAGTTTCGAGGTCGAGTACAGAATCCCCGTGTCAAAAGACCGGGGAGTGTCAATTCGCTGGTTTGCCGTAACGACGATTCGGACCTGTCTTCCAGCTGTTGCTTTACTCATGGGTACTTTGCTCGATGCTTACTGGATTAGGCTTCCAGTACTTACACCTTTTCATCCCGCTTTACGGATTGATGACTATTCGCTACCTTTGGGATGATGCTTTCACCACTGCATCTGTGGGGTAGGATTTGAGGTTTCTAGGATACTTTCTCTCACCTACATGGTCATTCAGTTGTCAAGGTTCAGATGAGTTTTTGTGAACTCTCTTTTATCCTTGCCTGTCATCCTTGGGCTGTTCTAGGATTTTTAGCCCATTTCGACACAACGAGTCCCACCTCCAATCCCACATCCAAACCAATTGCTTTGTCAGTTGGTTGAACCTCCTCAAAACATTCAACATCAACGACAAATTGACAGTAGTAACCACGACTCGCGTCGCACTAATCTGACGCGCTTAATTGATTTAACCGGGTAAGTATGAATGTCCCACTTTCCCAAAAGTTTTAACTCACCAATACCTTTTTTATCGGTAATGGTAATCCGCCGCTTAGTTTTATTTAGCGACCATCCACTGGTCTTATATTCAACTCTTGCGGTTATTTTTTTGGAATCGAGGGAATCCTTTCTTGCCCGGTTGCTTAGCTTTACAGTTTTCGTAAAACCGAGAAATTGCCGCCCATCCTCCCTCGGCAGATGCTTGCACTGCCATCGAGTTTAACTCTTTAACCAACTAGAATTCTTCCCCTAGTTTCGTCGATTACTTATTCAAAGCGAACCCATTGAGCTTCGCCTCTTTGGGAGCGTCCATCCAGTAGCGGGTGCATTTATTTCGCACGAATTGTACGGTGCGAATTACTTCATCAATCGCTTTATACTGATATGGCAAAGCGCTTGACTTTGTACTCAAGAACTAGCACGTCTGACCTCCATCACTATGTTTTAGTGTACTATAGCTGGGGTCATTTAGCCGGACAAAATTATGAAAAATTTAAGATTGGACGTTAAGCTTTCTGAATATCAGATGTGCCAGCTAGCTGAAGAAGCAGCTAGGCGCGGCATGACTAAATCTGAGTTGATCCGCAGCTTGATCGCAAGGTTGCCTGAACCTTTGCCTCAGAAAAATTTGCGGTCACCCCGGCTCTATTGACACGGGGTTAGAGCGAGCTATCCTATAAGCGCTCCCATGACCGATCGTTTGCTTTTTGGTTTGAGAGCGATCGCTTTGAATAAAACCGCGAAGACGTGATAGACGCTTTCTGCGGCGCACCCGTTGGGTAGAACGCGAAGGAAGAGACCAGAGGTGCGATCGCGTCTACTCCCAACCGGTTAAGAAACTCGCACCCATTTATTTAGTAGCTGCTTCTGAGACTAGCTCCCTCAATTTTAATATGTGGTCTAAGTTCCACTTGTACCTTAGTTTTAATTTCTTGATTTTTAGGTGCTACTGAAAAAGCCAACTTTCCCTTTTCTGCCTCAATAATTTCAAGAGCTTCGACCATTTCAAAAGTCAAGCTAAATAGAGCAAAATTAGAACTTTTTAGGTCAATCTGAACTGACTCCTGAATTACATCCATACCAAACCGAAGGCTGATACCCGAAGAGTCTGTGACTTCATAACACCAGTAACCATCGGCCCGATTAGCAATGATTGGCTCGGCGTAAAACAATTCCAGCATTGCCAGTTCATCAAACTTTTCGCGGAGTTTCATAGGACAGATCGGCGCAACGAGTTTATATTCCGAGCATAGCGCTTTCGAATTGTTCAATTGTCATAGTTTTTCAGCTGGCAAGCGTGAACTAACCCGAGCGTAACTGAGGGTGAGTTATAAGGTGTTTGGCATGCGATCGCTAAATCTGTATCTCACCAGGAACAAAGATTACCTCAAATTTCCCACTGGGTACAGTTCGCTGCAAAAATCTCGCACAATCATCTGCATCTTGCCGATTGCGAAAACGGGAGATGATGCAATATTTAGCCTCGGGTAAAAATAACGCGATCGCCCACATATGACCATTGCTACTACAACAGCGGTCTTGATTGGAATTCATAGGACTTGTTGATGTTGCTTTGGTATGTTATGCCAACAATAAAAAATCTGCTCCCTATAGGTCAAAAATTTTACTCATAAAAATCTGAGTATTAATTGTATCTAGGTCTAACTCGTCCAGGTCGTCGGGGGAGAGATTTACCACCTCGCGGATGCGGTTGAGCATGTGTTCGCGTCTGAGGAGGCGCGGCACCCAGGAGGGGCGAGCGCTAAAATCTGCTCCCCAGTTGCGCTCAATCGTGGCGTACCCAGTGCCGGTGATTTTGGCAACTTCTTAGCATTGCGACGCGAAAGATCCGGCGGCGTTGTTAAAGCGATGTGGTAATTTTTACCCACGGCAAGCCTAGCGTGGGCCCGAATCCCTTCTATCTTCCAAGACCCTATTGTTCTTTTTACTACATATTGCTATAAGTATTTTTTAGCGATAAATACCACCTTTACAAAATTTTCATGCACACTTCATCAAAGCTTCATAAATTAATATAAACTTGTATTAAAAAATCAAAAAAATCAACTCTGTTTTAGATCGCTAACCTACAATTACATCAAGTAAATATACACAGGGTCAGTAAAATTACGGAGTTAACCAAGCTTCAAAGACTGAAGCGATAAGCTGTATTTGGTTTAATTTGCCACTAGAAAACCGAGTAGGAAGACAAAGAGGACAGTGTTTTGACAGGTTCGCTTGACTAATTGTCTCTAAAGGACAATAACCAATTAACTCGATGGTTCCTCAAACGGTTGCTATTGAAATAGAAAGCCATTGATACTGATTGTTTTTTTAAGGAAAGGGTATAACCTATGCATTTAAAAACGCTGGTGAATGCGGCAACAAAGTACGGGACTCACAGCATATCCGAGATGCTGTACTTAAAAACGGGTTATGACATGACAAAGCCCCATCCTATCCAGGGTATTCAGGGCATGGTTAACGAGCGCTGTAACTACAAATGTCGATACTGTAACTTTTGGCAGCAAAAAGAGTACGTTGAGGAAATGACAATTGAGCAGTGGCAAGCTGCATTGCTGAGCTTGAAGCAATTTATCGGGTTTTTCTCAATCCAGTTTGTTGGCGGCGAACCTTTCATCAAAAAAGGGTTTGTGGACTTGCTCGAATTTTGCTACAAAGAAGACATTAACTGGGGTGCGATTACAAACGGATCGGCGTTCAATCATCAGACTGCTAAGAAAGTAGTTGCAGCACGACCGCTCAACATTGATATATCAGTCGATGGTTCGAAGGCAGAAATTCACGACTATGTCCGAGGCGTACCCGGTTCGTTAGATAAGATTACTCAGGGAATTGGTTTTCTACGAGAAGAGAGTGAACGGCTAGGTTTAAAGTTCCCAATTCGGATTCAAGCGACAGTTCACGTACTGAATTTCCGCAATTTGCCAAGATTGGTTGAGTGGTCGCAACAAGTAGGCGCGACTACCATTGAGTTCCATACTGTTTCCCCTTGGACAAAGGAAGTTGACACGGAGCTTTGGATTCGCGATCAAGCTGATATTTCAGCACTGCGGGAAACTGTTGAGACGCTAATTGCAATGAAAAAAGACGGGATGCCGATCGAGACCAGTGAAGAAAAACTGCGCTCTTTTCCAGATCATTTTCTGGGAAAAATAGTAAGACATGGTGTTTCCCCTTGTCGCGTGGGACTGCGAGACTACCATATTATGCCCAACGGTGACGTGAGCATGTGCTGGTTTTACCCAAGCATTGGCAATGTCAAAACCCACAGTGCTAGAGATATTTGGTACGGCGATAAAGCCAAACAACTTCGCGCCCAAATGGTAACCTGTAGCAAGTTTGGCACAGTTTCTTGTGCTAACTCTTGTCTGAGTCACAGGACGCTTATGCAGCAAGTAAAGCGGGGTTTATTACTGATTCGTCGGGTAGGTTTAACCTTGGGCAGTTCGTGAATGGTCAGGCAGCATTATCAGTGAGAAGCATAACTAATAGCTTCTCTCATCATAAAATGCTGTCAAATCATCCCGAAGCGAAAACCGTATCTTTGAATAAAGAGGTCTTTTGAGGTAAGTTGATGAAGAATCAATTTGTGAGGAAAAGAGTAAATATTCTCAACACGGAGATTGATAATTTATCGATGACAGAACTTTTGGAAAACCTCGAATTCGGTATGGTTTTTACACCCAACGTCGATCACATAATTAAACTGCGAGAAGATCGAGAATTCCGCGCAGCGTACAATTCCGCTACTTACGTAGTTTGTGATGGTCAAATACTCCTATATTCATCTTGGTTCTTAGGTACACCGTTGACAGAAAAAATTTCTGGTTCTGATTTTTTCCCAGCTTTTTATAACTACCATAAACAGAATGAAGAAATCAAGATATTTTTGCTAGGCGCTGGGGCAGGAGTCGCTCAAAAGGCTCAAACAAAAATCAATCAAAAAGTAGGAAGAGAAATAGTAGTAGGCGCTTATTCTCCTTCTTATGGGTTTGAGAAAAATGAATCAGAATGTTGGCAAATAATTGAAATAATTCAGAGTTCCGGGGCGACGGTACTGGCGATTGGAGTTGGTGCCCCAAAGCAAGAAAAGTGGATTTATAAGTATAGAGAAAAACTCACGAACATCAAAATATTTCTGGCGATTGGTGGAACGCTTGATTTTGAAGCGGGTAATCTGCGTAGATCGCCTAGATGGATGAGTAATGTAGGATTAGAATGGTTATTCCGTCTAATTTTAGAACCCAGAAGATTGTGGAAAAGATATCTGGTAGATGATCTGCCTTTCTTTTGGTTAATTTTAAAGCAGAAGCTCGAGAATTTACAGAGTTGCTCAAAGGATGGTCAGGGATACAAAATTAATTGAAAAAAAAATGTTATAAATAAGAATATTAAAGAATGTTTTTGTTGATATAAAGTAATTTTTGGATAAAAAAAGGGGCAGTTTTATGTCAAAAAACGCAATAAGTTTTGAAGAGAACGCTTGTTTGAGCGACGAGGTAACACAAGCAAAAGCAATTTTCAATCCGCCGAAACTAACGGATAAGTATGCTGTGCTTTCAATGGATGTTGAAGATTGGTATCATACCGGATACTTGCGCGACAAAGCTTGCGATCGCAGCTATTCAATGCTAGATGGCTTAGACCGATTTATTCAAATTCTAAGCGATCGCGGAATTCATGCACAGCTTTTCGTGCTTGGAGAAGTACTGAAAGCCTATCCGACTAAATTCCAAGAACTACAAAAACTAGGTCACAAACTTGCATCTCACGGTTGGAGCCATCATCAACCATTAAATATGAGTATAAGTGAATTCAGCAACGAGTTACAGCTTTGTCAGAGAACACACGAAGATATTTTGGGTAAACCTCTATATGGATACCGTGCGCCTTGTTTTAGCATGGATATGGAAAGGTTAAATACTCTGATTAAACTTGGTTTTCAATACGACTCAAGTAGCATTCAACGCTTGCATCATCAGCCGTTAAGCTTAACAGGGTTTACAGCTATTTCTAAAAACATTTTTCAATCGCGAGCTTTTTTTGAATTTCAACTGGCAAATTTTTCAGCTAATATCTTCAAATGGCCTACTTCTGGAGGTGGTGCTATGCGAATTATGCCCTGGGAAATCACTCAAAACGCTCTGAAAATGCAATTGAAGAGTCTAGATATATACTCGCTGTATATTCATCCTATCGATATTTCTACTAAAGCTAACCCGCCATTTCCGCCGACAAGTTGGCTGCATAAATTCCGCTTTAATCAAGGGAGATTTAGTATGGGAGAACGATTAATTTCTCTGATTTCAAATCTTCAGCAACATGGATATAAATTTACAACCTACTCAAAACTCAGATCTACTTTATTGTCAGACAATCTCAGGACTTACGCACGACGATATTAGAAAAACCGACTTCTGACTGCACGCTTGAGGTGGATCTGGATGATTATCTCTAATCTTAGGAATGCGATCGGATTTTAGCAGCGGGTGGTGCGATCGCCAGAGCCACTAATTCTCTTGTTTCGTCTATAGTCAGCTTTGGTTGTGTCCAGAGGATTTCCCATTGCTCCCCCGATCCTACGATCTCCATATCATTATCTAATCCTGGTCGTCCCAAAGCTTTAATCATCAACCTCGCCAATATACATTGACTGGCAACTTCAGTCATCACGACTCTGGTCATCACCTCGTCGGTGCCGTCGATTGGTTCTTGGTCTATCGATGCGATCTTCATAGACTTTTTGATGCTCTACCCTATAAGGGTAAAACTCTGTAGCTGACAACGCAGTAATAATCGCTACTGAGTCGCGATCGCCCCCTTGAATTCAAGATGCCCCCTCCTGCTGGGGTTTCTGTTCTGGTTCCACAGGATGTTTACCTGTTCCGGTGTACGCTGCTTGAGCTAGCATTGTCGCCGCCATATTACTAATCGTGCGATTTTCTTCTTGGGCTCGATGAGCAATTATCTCGTAAACTTCTGGGTCTACGTAGGTCGTGATGCGCTTGAGGTGCTTAGCAGGCAAGTTTTTTATCTCAATTATTTCAAACAGTTTGGCAGTTCAGCACGGATAGCCAGTGGTAGCGAAAGCAAGGCTTGAGGCTCAACTCCGGTTGGATTCATTCTTTTGCCTCATACTGGCGTTTCTGTTCTTCGCTTTGCTGTTGCTGTACGGACTGAACAACTAGGTATTCCACAAGGTTAGCCACTGTCCTTAGCTCTCGGTCAGCGCGTTCTACCAGATACTTGTATATCTCTTCGGAAAAATAAACTGTCACGCGGGGTCTAGCCACAGCAGAATTGCACGATGTTGCGTTTATCTCCACAAGTTTACCTTGATCCTCTCATGCCGAGCATATTACCTCATATACTCCTATTGCGGTATTTGACGCAAAAAGCTACTATTGCATTAGCAACCAAAAACCAAACCCCCACCGTTTCTGACGTCAATCACGACACGGTAGGGGGTAGCTGCTGTGTCATAAAAGCTGTACACATCTGTACAAGTCTGATTGTTTTGAGGAGGTCTTGCTCTTTCGGGCAAGACCTCCAGGGCATATTCTGCCATCGTGATTTCTCAGTTATGTTTGCAAGGACAATGATTTAAGTAGCTCTGTTAGGAAGGCAGCACTATAGCTATAAACCCGTTCGCTAATTCCTTAACCACCTTCGACAGAGCTACAAGCTGGCGTTCACTTGTAGGTGTCATGACTCAAAAATCGTAGCTTTCGCGAAGGGAAGCACGCTCCGACTTATTACAGATATAAGATCTGTATAGGTTTTTCGGAGCGGTTTGGACTCACATATTTCAGGTGAATCTCTATGATATCAACTCCGAAGTCGGTTCCGGAACTGTTGCGGGAAAGCATTCTCGATCTACCGGGTAAACACCCTATCCGCTTGCTTGCTTGCGGCGTTCCTAAAGGGGTAGAAAACGTGGTTAATCAACTGTACGTAGTGCGTTTTGCACAGGTGAGTGAATGGAGTCCGCCTTTACCTTCACCTGTTAAGGGTGAGGTGAAGAGGATTTTGACTCGCTATTGGGTGGAGTAACGAACAAGAGCGATCGCACGTTCTCTGGTGAATGCGATCGCTCTTACCAATACTTTTTGATTGGTGCGATGCCTAACACAAGGGCTATCGCCTAAGCGCACCCATACAAAGTTGCTATGATTCTATTGCAGAATAGGCAAATTAAAAAAATTAATAGAGCAATTCCTCAATCAACCACCGGAAGTGCGGTTTGAGGAAGTGCGATAGATTTTGGAAGCTTTTGGCTTTGAAGAAAAAAGGTCTAAGGGTAGCCATCATATTTTTCGAGACTCAGGAGGTAGAAAAATTACTGTACCCAAAAAAAGCGGACAGAAAGTTAAAGGAGTTTACGTCCAGCAAATCGTTGAGCTATTGAACTTGGAAGAATGGAGCGATGAAGACACTGAATCAGAAGAACCAGCAGAGTGAGAAACGATCGCTGGAATATTATTTGAATCTTCAGTATCCAGTCACGCTTTACCCAGAAGCAGAAGGGGGATATGTGGCTCAGATTAAAGACTTGCCTGGATGTTTAACTCAAGGTGAAACTCTGGATGAAACAATTGCCAACATTAATGAAGCACGAGAGTTGTGGATTGAAACGGCTTATGAATCTGGAGACGAGATTCCTTTACCCAGTGGGGAAGTCACCTATAGCGGTAAGCTACTGTTGCGAATGCCTAAATCTCTACATCGTCGTTTAGCCCAGCAAGCTGAACGGGAAAATGTAAGCTTGAATCAATACATCGTGTTTCTGTTGAGTAAGGTTAGCTAATAAATTAAACTCGTAACATAGCAATGACTTGTAATGCCCAAAAAAATTCGCGAACTGAAACAAATGCTGCGTCAAGCTGGTTTTAGCGAACTGCCAGGGAAAGGAAGTCACACCAACTGGGTACATCCACTGTATGCTGGCAAGCTGACGATTTCGGGAAAAGATGGAGCAGACGCAAAACCTTATCAAGAAAAAGACGTTAAAAAAGCAATTGAAGAAATTGAAAGGAACGAAGAAGATGAATAAACTGAAGTATCCAATGGTGATTCAATGGTCTGACGAAGATGATTGTTTCTTAGTGGGTTTTCCTGATTTTCCCGGACAACCTTGGCGGACTCATGGCGATACTTATGAATTGGCAGTCAAAAATGGGATTGAAGCTTTAGAGTCTCTGATTATCGCCTACGAAGCAGCGGGAGAGCCGCTTCCAGAAGCAACAACAGTTTGTCATAGGGCGTGAGGTAAGTGTGCGATCGCGCACTTACTTTATGGTAAGGCAGTTGTGGGGAAGCGATCGCTTTGAATAAAACCGCGTTAGCGAAGCGATAGCGAATTATACGCGAAGGAAGAGAACAGAGGAGCGATCGCTTCTACTCCCAACGGTTTAAGAAACTCCCACGCATTTATTTAGTAGCTGCTTTTGAGAGTAGCTCCCTCGATTTTAATTTGTGGTCTAAGTTCCACTTGTACCTGAGTTTTAATTTCTTGATTTTTAGGCGCTACTGCAAAAGCAAACTTTCCTTTGTCTGCATCAATAATTTCAATGGCTTCAACCATTTCAAAAGACAAGGTAACTACAGATAAATTGGAAATTTTTAGGTCAATCTGAACTGACTCCTGAATTACATCCATACCAAACCGAAGGCTGATACCCGAAGAGTCTGTGACTTCATAACACCAGTAACCATCGGCCCGATTAGCAATAACTGGCTCGGCGTAAAACAATTCCAGCATTGCCAGTTCATCAAACTTTTCCCGGAGTTTCATAGGGCAGTGTAGCGCAACGAGTTGATATTCCGAGCATAGCGCTAAATATGCAAATGCTTACGTCATCCGCCGTAAAGTTCTGCACTCACAAATCTACGACTACCATCTGGCATAACTTCCCAAGAGCTTTTCACTTTAGCAAATTTTCCCGACGCACCCGCAAGAAACGACTCCCGAACCTCAATTTCTGACTCTCCTATTGTCCCACTCTTATCTATAAAAGTCTTGGTGAATTGCTCAACAACATTGTTGCGAGTTTGAATCGCTTGCTGAAGATGCTCTCTGACTAATTCCCTATCTTCTGGAGTATCCCACAAACCCAACCGCTTCATTTGCTGTGCATTTTGGGCAGCACGTGGAGTATTGTGGAAGTCTGGCGCTATGTTTTTGTTGAATAAATAATCGAGCTTCCTCTCTGGGATGTCCATGTCGGGTGAATCGCTCTTGATTCAATGGTTGATTTGATATGCCAACCATAAAAAAACTGCGCCGTCCAGGTCAAGGAAAATACTGATAAAATTATGAGTATTAATTTATAGAAGCGCGAAATCGCTGAAATACTTCTTGGGCAGGAATGCCAGTAACTCGATCGTTATCGATTGCGCGATCGCGCAGTTCAGCTTCCTGGGTCCAAATACTTGCAACTTCTGGATCAATTTCACCAGTTTGTCCTAAATAACGCAAGTTGCTAGTTATCTTTTTAGGGCTGAAGACAGGTTAATGGCTAATAGCTAATGGCTGGTAGAACCGAAAAATATTCCCATCAGCAATTAGCAATTAGCGATTAGCCATTTACCAACCCACGATAGTTATAACTAGCAACTTGAGTTAAATATCCCAAAAGTCGAGCTAATAATGCTGCTAGAGAGTCCTTTGGAAGCGCAAGAATTGCGGCTTCGAGTTGCTCAAGTGTCATAGTTTTCCAGCTTGCAGGCGTCAACTACCTTGATCGTACTGAGGGAGAGGGCTAAGGTGTTTGGGATGCGAACGCGAGTGCGTGCGGTCGGCATATCGCACTGTAGTTGTTTTGGGAGCGATCGCCTTTTAGCCTGTAAGCCTCCTCTGCGCGTGTGAGATAATTTGATTTGAACGGCTCGCGATGCTGATTCAAGGCTGCGGAGGATACGAAACTATGCTGCGTGAATACCAGCTAACCAATTTCAAAGCATTCCCTGGGCCGGAAACTATTCCAATTCGACCCATCACCCTCATCTATGGGCCAAACTCTTCAGGTAAGAGTTCAATACTGCAATCGCTGATACTGCTGAAACAAACCCTCCAAGAGGCAGAAAACCCAGAAACCCTTTTGCTCCCCAAAGGTAATCTCGTTAACCTGGGTAGCTATCGTGAATTTATCCATCGCCACGATGTCAGCAAAGCATTCTCGTTCAAGGTACTTCTGGAAGTTGGCAAGCAGGAAACACCCAAATCATTTGGAAACCTTGTTTCTGACAACATGATGCAAATTTCATTTTTAGGGTTGCGCGTCACCTTCAGCTACAATCAGGAGACATCAAATATAGTTTTTTCTTCACTAGATCTATTCGTTAATAATGATTCATACCCTGTTGCTATTTATAAACCTGAAAGGCGAGAGAGCCTGGATCTGGATATTGCTCCTGTTTCTTCTTTGGAGACAAGACTAAAGCATGATTGGATAAACTACGATCACAGCTTGTGGCAGCTTTGGTGGAACAAGTATAACTGGTGGGTTTCTTTGCGTGCAGAAGAGGTTGTAAAGAAAAATTTTAAAGCTTTAAAACTTAATAGAAACAATCAAGGATGGGAAACAAGGCTCCCACAAGAATTATCAAAATGGCAGCAATACTTCAAAAATGAAATAGAAAATAATGTTCAAAAATATTTTGAAAAAGATTTGGTTGAAGTCGAATCATTAATTAAACTTTGGGATCGCTTTAAGAACAACTATACATTCGAGCGAGCAAAGGAAGATTTGACAAATTTAATTAAAGAACAAATTCTATCTTGTAAAAGTTTTCTGCCTATTAAGTTCATCGCTCAAAATATAGAACAGGCTGCGGGTGCGGAAATCAGGAATTTTTCAGATATATACGAACAATGTAACATACTCAATTTAACCCAAATCGCCCTATCTGCTAGCGAGATGTTTCGACATTGCCTAGAGAGCTTAATTTACATTGGCCCCCTGCGGGAGTACCCTGAAAGACTTTACGTTTTAAGCGGTAACTCAAGCCAACAAGTAGGAAAATCTGGAAAGATGGTATCGGATATCCTGTTTAGGAATCCTGAGCTTCTTAAACAGGTGAACGAGCAACTTGAACGCTTCGGATTGGGATATGAACTAAAGGTTGCCTCATACACTAACAAAGAAACATCTGAACTTAGTGACGTTTTTGCCCTGCGCTTAGTTGACAAATACACTGGTGTTAACGTCAGCCTTCTAGATGTGGGATTTGGCATCAGCCAAGTGCTGCCGATAGTTGTCCAAAGTATGCTTTCACGCAACACAACTCTGCTGATTGAGCAACCAGAGATACATATCCACCCACGCTTACAAGCCGAACTCGGATCTTTACTCGCCGAGTGTATAAAGTCTCCTTTAAATAATCAGTTTATTATTGAAACTCATAGCGAACATCTGATGCTAAGGCTGCAAAAATTAATCCGCAAAGGAGAGTTAAATCCAGATGATGTATCGGTTATTTATGTTGATCGAGGTTTAGAAGGGTCGAAGTGTTTGCACTTAAGGCTTGATGAAGAAGGCGACTTCATTGATGAGTGGCCTGGTGGATTCTTTGAAGAAGACTTCAACGAGATTTTCCAGTAAAATGTTGGGACGAACTATCCTGTTGCCATCTGTCTTAAGGACAAATTATGAGAGCCAAGCTGCTGACTACAGTATGGTTATCAGACTGCTTCAGGATATAGAAAATAATGGTGTAGTGCTTGTAGATGATACAAACTGTATTAGAGCATCTCTGCTTCAAGATATCCCCAAGTGGCCTCCAAAGTTCAGAAAGAAAGCTGAGGTAGTTCTGAAGTCACTTAAGAAAAAAAATCGCTTTGTTGAAGTGTCTTTAAAGGAGGAAGTTACGGCTACCTGCAAGAATAAACCATGCCAGAAATGTATTAGAATAGCTAAAATTTACTCACCAGCAGCTATTCTAGCTAGTCAGGATTGCATCGAGTGCGCCAAAGCACAGTTAAAAGCGGTTTCTAGCGTCGAAGTTGTCGATGTAGCTGAATATTGCTTATCTGATTTTTTTGAATCTCACCTTAAACTGAGCGATCGCACTCTTAATAAGGGTGAATGGAAGCAGGATAAATTCGAGCAGGAAATTCTAATTCCTCTGTTTAGAGATGCTAAGCATATAAAAATCTACGATCGCTGGATCGGTCGCTCAGTTTCAAATCAACGCAATCCAGGACAGATTTCAGACAACTACAAACTTACAATAGAGTGGATTATCGACGTTTTCCTTCAGAAGTCACGCTGGGGAGTAGACGGCATTTTTGAGGTGTATAGTGGCTTGGATACCCGGAATAACAAAGCCAACGTTCCTACTTTTGTTACAGAACTCCGTAAGTTTGAGTGTGATATTAAGCAATCGTTGCCTAACTTTAAATTAACCATAAAAGAGGAAACCAAGACAAATCAGATGCCTCATGAACGATATTTAATCACCAATCAAGTAGCTGTATCTATCGATCGTGGCTTTGACTTGCTTTTAGACAATAGAAAGATTCCGCATCCACGTCGCGTGCGGGATGTTACAGTCGCGTACTGTTCAGAACCAGGCAAAATCGAACAAGCTGTGCGGAGTATGCCAGATTTATGAGCAGAGGCGATCGCGCGATCGCTCTGTGTCGCACCCAAATTGATTCTATACCTTGCACCACCGACCCACAGGAATTCGTTACTGCTATGGTTGAAATAACAGGCAGCGATCGCGCCTCGCAATCATGAAATAAAATCAGGAGCAACGAAGCATGTTTTATAAAGTTAACGTCGTGATTGAAAAAGACGAAGATGGCTATTATGCCTATTGTCCTGGATTAGAAGGCTGTCAAACTCAAGGAGATTCGTTGGAGGAAGTGAGTGCCAATATTCAGGAAGCTGTTGAACTTTATCTAGAAACCTTATCCACTGAGGAAAAACAAGCGCTTTTGAGCAAAGAAATCTTGACGATGACTTTAGAGGTGCAAGTTGCCTAAACTACCGCGAATGACCGCACAGGATGCAGAAAAAACCTGTTATTCGATGCTGGTTTTGCCTTAATCAGGAGTAAGGGCAGTCACCGAATCTATTTTAAAGAAAACATTAGGGTTATAGTTCCTTACCATTCTGGCAAGATATTGCATCCCAAAATAGTCATATCATGTCCGCGAGAGATCGGTAGTGTATCGATGGCTAATTGCTAATAGCTAATTGCCAATTGCCTGACAGCAGCCATTAGCGATTAGCTATTAGCAGTTACACAACCGTTGCTTAAGGACGTGATATCAAACAACTTCTCAAAGCCATTGAAATTACTGAAGAATAATTGGTGCTAGTAGTCTAGGGGCAAAAATTGACAACTTTAAGAAACCCGGTTTTTGCCACAATACCTGCGCCAAAATCCGGCACCCTCGAAGGGTGCGGCTATACAAACAAAGCCCGCCTGCGCGGGCTGGGAAAGGATTTGGGCCCAGGTCGGTGGGCTTGGTTTGTGTAGCCACACCCTAAAGGGTGTGGGCGTTTCAGACAATTGGCGAAGGTATTATTCAAAAAACCGGGTTTCTGAGAAACTTAATACCGATCTTCCTCTTCGTATTCGGGTGCTTTGGTTTTCTCCGGAATATTCA
>NZ_BLAY01000188.1 GCF_020521235.1 Microseira wollei NIES-4236
CAACCAGGTTTCTGCCTGGGGACACGGCAATCATCAAATTTGCATTTTCCCAGAATATTTCGGATGCCGTGTCCCTACATGCCGGACGATTTTTCAGATAAACCCGGTTTGTTTGGGGAATATTTCCAATTTTATCAACCAGGTTTCTGCCTGGGGACACGGCAATCATCAAATTTGCATTTTCCCAGAATATTTCGGATGCCGTGTCCCTACATGCCGGACGATTTTTCAGATAAACCCGGTTTGTTTGGGGAATATTTCCCATCAACCCGCCTCATTGCAGGCAATATCGATTGTGTTTCGGTTCATTCGGGCAAGATTTTTGAATTTTTGCGTAGGAGTTCTAAGTAAGCAAGAGGAAGAACAAAAGGCCATAAAACTGTTGATAGAATCAAGATTACTATAGCCAGAAACTTCTCTTCTGAAGTCAGTTGAGTATCTTGCTGGAAGACGGATAGCCAGGTGGTGAAAAAAGCGCGGGCTATCAACAGGTAATAAACGACAACAGCGACTAGAATGTATTTTAACATTTTGGCTCCTTTTTTGGGTAATTTTGTGAAAAAGATAGGTTGGTAAGGGAAAGATTTTTGAGGGGCGATCGCTCGTCATTTTATTGGCTCAAAAAAGGTTTTTGAGAAGGGCGATTCCCGCCATGCCGAAGCGCGTCAAATTGTAAATGAACTGGCAATCTGTTAGAATGAAAATATTTAGCCAAAAACATGTGAATCAACACAGTGGAATAAGTAAAGATGTCTATTGAACCTGTAATTGCCGGGCATATCGAAATCACTCCTGGTGTGTGTGGTGGTAAGCCGCGTATTGCTGGACATAGAATTAAAGTGCAGGATATTGTAATTTGGCACGAAAGGATGGGGATGTCTCCAGACGAGAGTGTCTATCATTATCCGAGTATTACTTTGGCTGATGTGTATGCTGCTTTGGCGTATGAGCGCGACCATATGCAAGAGATTAGAAAACAAATTGATGAAGATGAACAATTTGTGAGGGAGATGGAGGCTAAAACACCTTCTCTGGTTCAACAGAAGCTAAAAAAGCAAAATGCCAAGAACGATGCGATTTCACCTGGATGAAAATGCTTACGACGACGTGGGATTGAGGTAACTACCACACCAGAAGAAGGACTTATTTCTGCACCGGATGAGGAGCAACTGGCGTTTGCAGTTTCTCAATAGCGGGTAATTTTTACCCATTTCGTTAAGATTAGGACAGGCGATTGTGACATCAGCCAAAGGAAAAATGAATGAATGTTGAACAAAGCATTGCGGTTGAGAGTTTAAGAAACATCTCAGTAGAAGAGTTTTTGAACCTGTTGCGACAGAAATCTGCGCTCGCTGTGGAATTTCCCAACGGTGAATCGCTGATTGTACAGGCGGTTGAACTAGCGCCGTTACCCATATTGGATGGGTATGTACCGGAGGGTTGGAAAGAGGGAATTTACGAGCATTGAAATGGCGATGGGTAAAAAGCGATCGCGTGGAATTCCTGTGAGGTGCGATCGCACTTCATCCTAAACGAGCGAGCGCATTCCTCTTTCATCAATTAGTTGCAACTGAATTGGGCATAAAATGCGAAAAAATGCCAGACTAGGAAAGTGAATTCAGAGGTTTGAATTATGCAACTAGAAGACTAATTCGATTTTTTATATCCTAACGATATTCGGATTAAGGAAGGGTAGGAATTGAAACAGTCCTCTATGATTTCATTCATCGCAAGCGGACACCGGAAGAAATTGCTCAGAGTTACCGGACTCTAACGCTAGAACAAGTTTACGCAACGATTCTTTACTACCTGCACAACCAGGAAGCTGTTAGCAAATACTTGGCTGATTGGATGGAATTTGCTGATCAGCAACGCAAGGCGCAAGAGTTAAATCCTCATGGGGCGATCGTTCGACTGCGGCAAAAACTGGCAGAGGGTAAACTTGTCTCTCAACAACAGCTAGAAGTTTCAAAAATCAACCCATGACTCTCAGCTATCTGCTAGATGAAAATAAGGAACTAAAACATGTGCGTATCACCTGTGTTGCTTTTAGACAAGGGAAAGAATTTTGTTTGGATCGGTGAGCAGTTGACGAAGTTTTTCGCTGAAATAAAACACTTCATAGTCTGGTGCTAACTCTTGACAAAGTTGTTGCCAAAGACTGACACCTTGGCGTTCAAAATCTTCAGCTTCTTGCTCGCTTGCCAAACCAGAATCTGGGGGGTAATCCTGGTTTAAAGTGTCATCGTAGATACTCGCCCAAGCTTTTAATTGTTTGATGGTTTCCTGACTCAGAGGCAACTCAGATGGAGAGAGCGCACCCACTTTCTCGTCTTCAACCCACCATAAGGGGTAGCATCCATAATCTGCCATTAGCTTGATTGTTTTTTTCATTGTTATCCTCTGTTGAATTAGGGGTTAGAGGTAGGATTAGCTCCGACGATAAAACCATTGTCGCTTACTGTCACGGCAATGTATTGAAATGTGCCTAGAAAGGAAACCTGATAAATGGGTCGTGGTTTCCTTCCCGCTCCTAGATAACCTACAATAGTGCCTTAGGTGACGGCTGCGATTACGGCATCGGGAATTTGTTCTGGAGGAATGCCTTTTTTATTGGCAAAATCAACAGTGTGGTTTTCCAGTATGTGTTGTAAACCAGCTTTGGAGTTTCCAGTTTCTAAGAAAACAATTTTGCCATCAGCTAGTTTGGCAATACCAATGATATTCTCTGGAGTACACCTGACGCCGTTCTCTATTAGTTCGGCTATCAATTCGGAACGCGATACCATTTCTTATTTTGGATGATTCACTCAAATGGTATCACTGTGGTACGTTAAGGTGGCGATCGCACGCTCAAATTGCACCGGCGATCGCATAAGGGTTTCATCTGGATCTCGTTGCGATCGCACTCCAATTGTATGCAGTGCGATCGCGCATCCCTCATCAATCAGTTGCAACTGAATTCAAAACTTTCTGTTGCTGTTTGCGTTTCAGCAGGGAACTGACACCGAAAGCACCAAAAGCTAATAAACCAAACACAGAAGCAGGTTCGGGAACTGCCTTAACATTAAAAGAGCCATCCGCATACAAACCATAGCGATCCACAACCCGCAAGCTCACTTTATGGTCACCTGGACGATCGAAAGACCACCGACCGCTAGTACCAGTAAAATCGTCGTAATTTCCATCGCCATCAAAATCCCACAGATAGGTTAGAATGTCACCCCAGTCAGCGTCTGTAGCGGTAGCGGCAAAGTCGAATAGGTGGTGAATAGGTATTGTTAAATCCGAAGTTAAACTCGTGATAATGGGGGGTACGGGTGGAGGCGGAGCAGCAGCAATCCCTCCAGTAAACCGGAAATTGTTGTCGTCGTAGTCCCGATCGCCGCCGCGGAATAAATCTTCAAACCCGACATCCGCTATTCCAGGAGCAACAAAGTTGACTACAGCGTGGGGGATACCATCAGGATTACGCGATCCTGGTCCCATTAAAAAAGTGTTTCCTTCAGCAAGGATGCCAAAGATTAGTTCTGCTCCCCGTGGAAGATTTCCCAAATTTACTACCTTGCCAACTTCCCGATTAGTGGCAATATATCGGTTCTCTGGAGAGTAAAGGCTCAGGTAGCTGGTTAAACCAGCCTCTCCTCCTAAAACCTGTACTGTTATGTTACCTCCAGTAAAGTAAAGTGAACCTCCGAGAGTTGCTGCTTGTGTAGCACTAACATTTGCCAAAGTCATCAATGTTGCCCCGGCTGTAATCATTAAGAATTTACTGATGGTCGTCATACAACTCTTTCCTCAAATGCTGTGTAAATTGCGTAAAGTTAGGTATTCAAAAAATCCGATCGCATCCCTTCAAACAAAGGCGATTTCAGATCTTGCACCCAGTGTTGTCCTCCCGCCGTGGAATGAATTCCACGGCTCATAGCTCAAGTCCACTTAAGTGGACTGAAGACGTTTTTCTAGTCCTCTTGAGAGGACTTTCGCTATTAGCCAGAGAATTTATTCTCTGGCGGGTGAGTGGGTTAGTGCAGGATCTATTGCGATCGCATCAAGAGCAGGTCTTAGGATGAGAGCGATATGCCAAGGGCTAGCTTCGCGAACGCATCCCTTCAAAGAAAAGCGATCGCCCAACCTCTTGCTAACTATTTCGCTAAAAGCCAGCCAGCTTTATGCAACTTTGGCAAAATTTTTTCTCACCCCTCAAAGTAAACTTTTGTAAAAAATGCGCCAGTTTGCATAAAAGCCCCGCAGCGAACCCGAAACACAAATAGAGAATCTCTCGGCTGCGATCGAAGCCGGAAGTACCCATGACCCCTATTCACCTTACAGACATGGGCATAGTATCTAGAGATCTGAACCAGGGAGCTTACATGGAGAACCATGAAGAAACGCTGAAACAGCTTGCCATACAAGCCCAACAGCACCCAGTCCAAAGTTCACAACGGCGGTTAGCCTTGAATAGGCTAGTGGGTGAAATTATGCGCTCGCCCAAACTCGCTTATCCCCAACAAGGAAATTGGCCTCGTCATCTTTACGAAGATCTTTATAATGATGCACTTCAAAAAACCTTGCTAGAAATTTGTCAAAAGATTGACCAATACAACCCCAACTATCCTGTCATGGCTTGGGTTAACAAACTGCTGAAATATCGATTCCTTGATGTTGTGAGAGACTATTATCGGGCAGCACCAACCGTTATTTTTTCTCTAGATGCACTTAATTATGACACTCCAGATAACCGCGAAACTGAGTTTGATGACACAACAGAAAAGCTGGCTCAGTTTCTCAAACAAGACCCTGAAAACCGCTTGCAGGTAGCTATCAGAGGTTATCCAAACGCGCCCGTCCTGCAAAACTTGCTTTGGGCTAAATATGTGGAAGGTAAAACCTGGAATGAACTCTCGATTGATTTTGGTATTCCCATGCAGACGATTGTCAGTTTTGTCAAGCGTAATTTGCCGAATTTCAACGAGTATTTTCGTAACAATTTATAGCGATACTTAACCAAGCAGGGAGATGTTAATGATGAGCCGACTTACCGAACGATTAACTTTTACAGTTCCGCTCTCTTTTGAAGCGCATTCCCTCGCCCAACAGTTGAGCAAACCGCTAGCAAATCAAAAAAAAGTCAAACAAGTTTATCTGAATACCCTCGCCGTGTACGCGGTTAATTTTTATCTCCAGTGCATGGCATTTGAGACGAATTGGGAAATCAGCGATAGTTACAATCCAGTGATGCTGAAATTTCTGGACGTAGCCGATTTAGAAATTAAACAAATCGGCAAAATAGAATGTCGTCCCGTTTTGCCAGATGCAGAAGTTTGTCAGATTCCCCCCGATGCTTGGTCAGATAGAATTGGCTACGTAGCCGTGCAGCTACACCAATCTTTAAAACAAGCAACCATATTGGGCTTCACTCAAACTGCCGCTGAAGAAGTACCTTTGAACGAACTGCAACCCTTGGAAGATTTGATTGAATTTTTGTCTCAAAAATTACAACCTGAATCTGTAAATTTGAAACAATGGTTAGAGGGAATAATTGAAGCAGGATGGTTGACAATTGACGAGCTTTTAAGTCAAGAACAAATTGCTCTGGCATTTGGGTTTAGACATGGCGTTAGCCTGACGCGGGGTAAGCAAATTGAATTGGAAATGCAACTGGAAAAACAGTCAGTAGCATTGATAGTTATTCCGTCGCCTGAGATCGATCAGGAACTAGATATCCGGGTGCAAGTGCATCCAGTTAAAGGTCAAATTTATTTACCAAAGGGGGTGAAGTTGATAGTAAAAGATGCGTCGGGATCAGCAGTTCTTGACGCCGAAGCCCAAGATGAGGATAATTATATTCAGCAGCATTTTAGTGCTGAATCAGGAGAAAAGTTCAGCATCACTGTCGCGTTGAAAGAAGCAAGCATAACCCAAGATTTTTGCTTGTAGTCTCGTTCCCAGGATCCTGCCTGGGAACGCATAAATAGAGGCTCTGCCTCGTTATATATACAGAACTTACGCAGGGACACCAAATATCGTGAATGGTGCGTTACGCTATCGCTAACGCACCCTACATATATAAATTTTGCGTAAGTCCTAATATATTCTTTTCTTGGGAGGCGGGAGCCTCCAAATAGCATTCCCAGGTAGAACCTGGGAATGAGAAGCGAGAAGCGAGAAGGTTTCTTATATGTCCCACAATTACAGCCACCAAAATCTACAAGGAAAATCTTTCAAAAGCGAAGATCTTAGCAATTGCGATTTCTCCTACTCAGATATTCGAGGCGCTGACTTTACGGGTGCTATTCTCACAGATGCCGATTTTAGTTATGCTCAAGCGGGAATGAAACCCCAGTGGGAAATAACTATGTTAATTCTGGCGGCAATTCTATCAGCAGTGTCGGGTGCTACTACTGTCTTTGCTGCTTACGAACCAGTGAAATTTTTAATACCCAGACCTCCCGATCAGAGTCCGAATATTCCAGAATTTATCTGCTTTTTGCTGCTCTTATCTGTGAATTTAGTTTTATTATTCGTTTCCCTGCGCCAAGGCATCCAAAAAGCTTTCTCAATTGTCGCAGGCGCAGTTGCTATAGTCGTACCGGCAATTGGTATTTTAGCTGCTATTGGAACGGATAGAAATCAGTTTTTTAGTTGGTTTAGAGCTTTTAGAACTATCAACTTTATCGAAGCTGCAAGCGGTAGAACGGATGTGGGTATCGCTGCTATTATTGTGCCTTTAGCTATTTCTGTTGTAGCAACGCTGATTGTATTGGCTACCTTGTCTTTAGCCGTGGTTTTGGGAACGGTTGTCGCTGAAAAATTTGAATTTTTAATTATGGCTGAAGCAATGGCTATTGCTGTCATCGCTACGGGAATTGTTACCCGAAATACAGCTAGATACTTTAACAATCTTCCATCTCAAATTGGAGTTATTGCCTTAGGGACTATCTTTGCTGGAGTTTTGGCGAGTTTAAGTTATTTTAACGCCCGAAAAGTTCTGGTAGAAGATGAAAATTATACTTGGTTTCGTCAGGTAGCGATCGCACTCACTGCTATCGGCGGAACCAGCTTTCGCAATGCCAATTTAACCGAGGCCAATTTTAGTCATGCTATCCTCAAAAGCACCGATTTCACAACAGCAAATACAACCCGCACTCTCTGGCATTTGAGTAAAAAGCTTGACTGGGCTAAATTAAGCCAGACAATATTAGAAAAGCCACAAATTCGCGATTTGCTAGTCAGCGGCGATGGTTGTAATAAATCTTATAGTAATTTCTCTCTCAGAGGCGCTAATCTAATCAAAGCCGACCTCAGCAGTGCTAATCTCAAAGAAGCCGATCTGAGCGAAGCAACCGTCGAAGCTGCCAATTTAGAAAATGCCAATTTAACCCAAACACAAGCAATCGGCACTAATTTTAAAGAAGCTAAATTTACTGGTGCTTGTGGTTTGGGAACTTGGAATATTGACAACACTACTAACCTAGAATGGGTTGACTGTCGATATGTTTATTTGCTAGAACATCCAAAACCTCGAACCGACGATCGCGAACGTCGTCCTAATAGTGGCGAATTTCAACCGGGAGAATTTACCATGCTGTTTCAAAAGGTGGTAGAAACGGTCGATTTAATATTCCGCAATGGGATTAACTGGACGGCTTTTAGCCACTCTTTTAGTCAAGTACAAGTTCAAAACGAAGATATTCAATTATGCGTTCAAAGTATTGAAAATAAAGGCGATGGCGTTGTTGTCGTTAAGGTTCGCGTTCCTCTGGAGGCAGATAAATTTAAAATTCATAGCGAGTTTGTGAAAATATACGATACAGAGTTGAAATTATTAGAGGAAAGATTTCGGAAATTAGAAGGATCGATGCAACGGCAAGAAATCGAAACCGCTAATATGAAAGCAGTAATTCAACAAATAGAAGCTAATTGTAAAGATAGGGTAGTGATGCTGAATTTAGATTATGAAAAAGACTGTGTAATAGTTAAGGTACAAATTTGGTCAGATGGACATCGTTACCCGGTAAAATTTGAGGGAAAATTGCCTGATGCAACAGAAATTGTGAAGAATTATCAGGATTGGCGGGAAGTTTATTATAAAAATAGGGATGTAAGCGATCGCATCAAACCCAAATCTGCAGCAACAAGACATTCCGAAACCGAACATAAGCAAATTTTGCACGAATTAGCCGCTAAATTTCAAACAAACTTCAACAATTGGCTAAATTCAGAAATCTTTCGTCCAACCGTCAATAAACTCCGGGAAAAACTCAACCCGAATGACGAAATCCGGATAATTATCGAAACAGAAAATCTCCAACTGCGACGCCTTCCTTGGAATTTGTGGGATTTTTTTGATAGCTACCCCAAAGCAGAAGCCGCTATCAGTCGTACAGCGGCAGATCGAGCGATAAAATTAGAGCGATACCGAACAAAAATTAGAATATTGGCAATACTGGGAAGCGATTCTCATCTCAACCTTGAAGCAGACAAGCGAGCGATCGCTACCCTCCCGAATACAGAAGTTGTCTTTTTAGTCAAGCCTAATCGCGCCGAATTTAACAAATATTTATGGGACGAACAAGGCTGGGACATTCTCTGTTATTCCGGACATAGTTCCAGCAAATGGGATGGTAGCGATGGATGGATAGAGATTGACGCAACCGAAAAGCTAACAATTGGTGAAATAGAACATGCTTTAAAAGCTGCGATCGCGCGAGGTTTGCAACTAGCTATTTTTAACTCTTGCGACGGGTTAGGATTTGCCCGTGAGCTAGCTAATTTGTACGTTCCCCAAATGATTGTAATGCGCGAGCTAGTGCCAGATATAGTGGCGCAAGAATTCTTCAATAATTTTATCAAAAATTTTGCTATCGGTGAATCTTTATACGTCTCGATGCGACAAGCAAGGCAGATTTTACAAGACAAAGACTTTTACTTTCCCTGTGCCAGTTGGTTGCCAGTAATTTGTCAAAATCAAGCCGAAGTTCCCCAAAAATGGCAATACTTAGCTAAACCGCTCGATAAGTAACCGTTTACTTCTTTTGTTTGAGGAAACTATGAATAACTTCAAGCTTAAGTTTTTGCTAATTTCCCTGGTAAAAAATCAGAATCAAGGATTTACTTTGCTAGAATTGCTGATTGTAATTTTTATTTTGGGTATTTTAGCAGCGATCGCATTACCCTCTTTCCTCAGAATGGCAGACAGAGCTAGAGAAGTGGAAGCCATAGAAAGAATTAACTATCTTAATAAAAACCAACAGAGTTACTACTTGGAAAATTCAATATTTACAAGGTCTATAGAAAACCTGAATACTTCTTCGTTAGAAACAACCAATTACATGTATTTGGTGGTAATTTTAAATCGCGGTCAAATAGCCGTTCATGTAGCAATGCCTAAAAATGAACGTCTACCCTATTATGGCGGCGGCGTGTATTTTAAACGGGGACATATGCATAACTGTGGCCCTTGGCCTGCTAGAACAGTAGAACAAGCGATCGCAACTTATTATGCCCGGTGTCCGTAATGCGATCGCATTTGGCTACCAATTAAAACCTATGAATACCGATTTCTCACAAGCTGAAACACCAGTCCCAATCCATGACATTATCGACGTAGCCGAGACAACTTGCTGCATCGTCGGGGGTGGCCCTGCGGGTGTGGTTTTATCGCTGCTGCTGGCGCGCCAAGGCATTCCGGTGATGTTGCTGGAGACGCACAAAGATTTTGACCGCGACTTCCGGGGCGATACAATTCACCCGTCAACGATGGAAATTATGGATCAACTCGGTTTGGCAGAACGCTTGCTGCAACTGCCTCACGCCAAGATGCGTCATATTACCGTCAAAACCCCCAACGGTTCAATCCAATTCGCCGACTTCAGTCGCCTGAAAACTCGCTACCAATACATTACGATGATGCCCCAGGCCAAATTTCTGGAGTTTATTGCACAAGAAGCGAAACGCTATCCCAACTTCCAACTGGTGCTGGGGGCGAATGTGCAGGAATTAATTGAAGAAAATGGGGTAATTCGAGGTGTGCTATATCGAGGACATGGGGGATGGCACGAAATTAGGGCGCATCTCACAGTCGGTGCAGATGGTCGCCACTCCAAACTGCGACAACTGGCTAGTTTTCAACCGATTGAAACTTCGCCGCCGATGGATGTTCTGTGGTTTCGCTTACCCCGCAAACCAGAAGATGGGGAAGGTGGGATGGGGCGCTTTGGTCGCGGTCGAATTGTTGCAATGCTCAATCGCGGTGACGAGTGGCAGATTGCTTACGTTATTGCCAAAGGCGGGTATCAACAGTTGCGTGCTGCGGGTTTAGAGGTGCTGCGAAAGTCGGTAGTTGAGATTGTACCGGAATTGAGCGAGCGCGTAGAACAATTGCAAGATTGGTCGCAAGTCGCCTTTCTCTCCGTCGAATCTAGCCGCCTCCCCCGCTGGTATCGTCCCGGACTGCTTTTAATTGGCGATGCTGCCCATGTCATGTCCCCAGTTGGGGGAGTTGGCATCAATTATGCCGTTCAAGATGCAGTTGTAGCCGCAAATATACTGAGCGAACCGCTCAAACGCGGTGGACTGCATCTGTGGGATTTAGCTGAAGTCCAGCGGCAGCGCGAGTGGCCTACTCGGATTATCCAGGCATTTCAGTCATTAGTCCAGCAGCAGCTTCTTGCCCGCGCCCTAGACCCGAATCAATCGTTAACTCCACCAACTTTCTTGCGCCTACCCATTCTGCGCGACCTCCCAGCACGCATAATTGGTTTAGGGATATGCCCTGTGCGCGTTCAATGCTAACCAGAGAAACCCGGTTTTTTTGCAAAACCGGGTTTCTGCATCAATTCGCCACACAAGGAGCTGCGCGGGAAGAGTTACTCCCTTCGCGGTAGAAGACTATTTAGCTCTTTCTTCTTCCTTCTTCGTGTTCTTCGTGTCTTCGCGGTTTCTTAAATAGTTATTCTTCCGGCGCGGAGGGAGTAAATTGAAAGAAATTGCCAAAGGTTATTGGTAAAACCCGCCCCTAAAATCCTATATGTTGATGTGTAGTATGAGCAAGGGAAATTCGTATTATACCCTCAGTGTTGCGCCGGTTGCGGGTGGAGAATTTAAGCAAGTTTGGCGGTCATCTACTCCGGGTAATAATAGGGTGTTGGCGAGGTTTGATCCTATGCCAAGAAGCCAATCTTGACAATCATATCATCTCCAGTAGCAACGGTTGTGTAACTGCTAATAGCTAATCGCTAATGGCTAATGTCAGGAAAAATACTATATTAGCAATTAGCAATTAGCAATTAGCCATCCATACACTACCGATCTCTCGCGGACATGATATCAAACAAAGCCACAAGTTGCCGCATGTGTACGCTCTTAGCGATCGCGAGCTATCGTGGAGATCAGAGGCTAAAACTTGCCCAATTCCTTCCCCCCGGTGTTTAACTTAAATGACCTCCCCAATTTCAAAGAAAGCATTCCCCACGGTCAGAAAAGCTGCTGTGTTACTCGCAGCAATTTCGATTGTCACACCATTTGGTGTCAAATCCGTATTGGCACAACCGATTGTACCAGCACCAGACGGGACAAATACGGTTGTCACGCCCGATGGTAACCGTTTGGATATTACGGGGGGGCAAACTTCAGGCGATCGCACCAACCTCTTCCACAGTTTCACTCAATTTAATCTCGACTCCGGTCAAACCGCTAATTTTATATCTCTACCTGAAATTCGCAATATTTTAGGTAGAATTACTGGCGGCGATCCTTCCCGCATTAATGGTTTAATTCAGGTTCTTGGTAGCAATGCCAACTTATTTTTAATCAACCCCGCTGGGATTATTTTTGGGTCGAGTGCAAGTTTAAACGTTCCGGCTTCTTTTATTGCGACGACGGCCAACGGGATTGGGTATGGAAATAATTTTTTTAATGCGACAGGTACTAATAATTATAACATTTTAAATGGTACGCCGAATGCATTTGCTTTCACGATGAGTCAACCGGGAAGCATTATCAACGCCGGGAATTTGACCGTAGGGACGGGGCAAAATTTGGCGTTAGTTGGCGGTACGGTTGTTAATACGGGACAGCTGACAGCACCGGCGGGACAAATTACGGTTCTCTCTGTACCGGGAGCAAGAACGGTGAGACTTTCTCAACCGGGATTTTTACTCAGTTTGGATGTGACAGCACCGGGTGGAAATCAACCGAATCAATGGACGTTACCGATTTTATCTTTGCCGCAATTGCTCACAGGTGGAAGTGGGGGAAATGCCACGGGTGTAACCCTTAACGAAAAGGGACAAGTCATTCTAACAGGTGCGGGAATTTCCATCCCGACAGATGCGGGTACAACGATTGTAGCGGGAAATTTGGATACTTCTGGAAAGACCGGAGGAAGGGTACAAGTTTTAGGCGATAAAGTTGGATTAGTTAGTGCCAATATTAACGCTTCCGGGACAAATGGCGGCGGGAATGTTTTGGTTGGGGGAGACTATCGCGGACAAGGCACTGTCCCCAATGCGTCTCGAACTTTTGTAGATGCAAATTCGGCGATTTCGGTTGATAGTTTTACGGGAGGAAATGGCGGCAGGGCGATTGTTTGGGCGGATAAAGCGACGGATTTTTATGGCACCATCAGTGCTAAAGGTGGCAGCAATTCGGGGAATGGTGGATTTGTAGAAATATCGGGGAAAGATACTCTGTTTTTTGCCGGTAAAGTCGATTTGACTGCACCGAATGGCAAGACTGGGACGCTGTTGCTAGACCCGAAAGATATCACAATCGTCGGCGGGGGTGGAGCGACTAACGATGGCGAATTGGCGGATAAGCAAATCCTGGCAGGTGATAGTCCAGGTGCAACTTTCACCATATCGGAAAACGCACTTGAATCTTTACCCGATAATGCCAACATTATTTTAGAAGCAACCGATAATATTACGATTGAAAGTTTAAGCAACGGCGTTCTTAACCTCAAAGCTATTACTGGGTCGATTGCGTTTAAAGCCGATACAGATAACGATGGAGTTGGCTCTTTTTCGATGAAGTCGGGGCACACCATCCAAACACAGGGGGGTGGTGTATCGATTTCAGGTGCTAGCTTAAATATTGGAGCTATTACAGTCGATAATCGTACCCCTTTGCCCAACGGCGGCGATATTAACTTGACCGCTACAAAAGGTGGGATTAATATTGCAGGTAAAGTAATTTCCCTGGCTGAAGTTACCACCCCTGCTGGGAATGGGGGTGCAATTAATATTAAAGCTAACGGCGATATTGTGGCAAGCAACCCGATACAATCTCGCTCTAGAGATGTTCCTGGTGCAGGTAAGGCGGGCAATGGCGGACCGATTAGCATTACCACAACTAACGGTAACATTATTGTCAATAAATTACATACATTTTCTGCTGTTTATACAGGTGAAAGTACACCTGGCAACGGTGGAAATATTACGGTTGATGCCAGCAACGGCAATATTATTATTAAGGGAGAGATATTGTCTCAATCGCTCAACGTTCCGAATAATAATAGTGGAGATGGTGGAGCGATTAATTTGACCAGTCGTGGGGGTTCGATTACGATAGATGGGCAATTAAACAGCAGTGCTGAAAGTGGAAATGGGGGAGCAATTCGGCTCCAAGCTGATAATGATATTACCGCGAATGGTAATATCAACTCGACTTCAATTAGTGGCACTGGAGGCGCGATCGCTATAACCGCGAAAAACAATATTACCGTCTCTGAACTATATTCTTACACATCTGGATTGGGCAATGGCGGTAATATTACCCTAATTAGCAAAGCAGGAGCAATTAATGCAAAAGCAGATGTGCTAGCCGGTTTTACCACTAAAGGCAATGGCGGTACAATTACCTTTGAAGCTTTTGGCGATATTACTACTAGCAAGATTTTATCAGCAGACACCGATGGTGCTGGTAAAGGCGGCGATATTATCCTTAGTAGCAGTGGGGGAGCAATTAATATCGCTGGTGCGATTTTGGACGCCGACTCTAACAGCGGGGATGGCGGCAATATTACCATGAAAGCAGCTGGCAATATCACCACAGGTTTTACCCATTCGCGAGCATTTGGTAGCGGTAAGAGTGGGGATATTACTGCGATCAGCAGCGGCGGCAATATCGATACTACTGGGGGGAGTTTAGAAACTAAATCGGACAAGGGGAGTGGAGGTGCGATCGGATTAACTGCCACCTCTGGTAACATCACTACAGGTCTGATAAATTCTACTGCTCCTATTAGTGGCGGCAATATTACCCTCAATGCTGCCAATACTATTACCACCGATAGCATCGATGCAACAGGCGCACCCGGTAGTGGTAATATTAGCCTCAAGGCTAATGAAATTGACTTTGTTGGGTTGGCAAGGGAAACTACCCCTACAATCAAGGGTAGGGGAACGCTCCAGCTGCAAGCAGCAACCCCAAGTCAAAATATTGCAATCAACGGCATCAGCGATACCGGCAAAGATACCTTAGACATTACCCAATCTGAATTAAATTCCTTAGCCAATGGTTTTGGCGGTATTATTATCGGTGGAAGCAACACCAGCGGTGCTATTACTTTAGCCAATGATGTTACCTTCAACGATCCGATAATTTTGAACGCTTTTGGTGCAGGGGGTTCGCTCTCGACGAATAGTTTTACCATTAGCGGACAAGACAACGCCAGCATTCTCCTGAAAGCTGATGGAAATATTACCACTAACAATATTAATAATCCAGGTCGCCCGATTACTATAACCAGCACCAAAGGTAATATTAATACCAAGGCAGGCACAATTAAATCTGAAATTTCGCTCGGCAACGGTGGTCAAGTTTCTTTGACAACTTTATCCCCCACCGGCACAATTACCACCGGGAATATTTTGACTGGTTCTGCCGATGGAGATGGAGGAAGTATCAGCATCACTACCGCTGGCGGTGCTATCTCTACAAGTAATCTAGAATCGAGAACTTTCTATGTAGGTAGTGGCGGTAACGTTACCTTGGATGCTAAAGGCGGCAGCATCACCACGGGTAATATCGACAGCTATTCTAACGTCAGTTCTAAAGTTGGTGGCGATATCCGGATCAACAATGCCAGTAGGATTGCGACAGGCAATCTCAACGCTGCTAGTGGAGGCATTTTAGATGCACCCAAAGGCGGTTTGATTTCCCTCAACGCTACCGATAATATTACAACCGGAAATATCCAAACCCGCGCCAATAATGTTGAATTAAATGGCCCGATTGCTCTAACAAATAATTTAGCCGTTTGTATTATTGGTCCGGATTACATCTGCGGCAACTCATCGGGTAATATCACCTTTGGCGGTACGGTCAATGGCAAGTATAACCTGCTGCTAGATGCGGGGAAGGGGGACATCACATTTAAAGGTGCTGTGGGTAATACAGTGGCGTTGAACAATTTGACTCTTAACAGCACCGGCACAACTCGCTTTGACAGTACCGTTAATGCTGCTAGCGTCACTACTAATCCGGGTGGAACGACTCAAATCAAGGGTAACGTGACTACAACCGCAGAGGCGGGTCAAATTTATAACGATAACGTCGAAGTTGTCGGTAATATCATCCTTACGGGTGACGAAATTAACTTGGGCGGTACGGTGGCGGGGACGGGCAACCTGACTTTGCAACCTTTGGCAAAAGATCGAGCGATCGCACTCGGCAGTGCTGCGGACACAGGTGCTGGAACTCTCGACCTAACAGCAGCAGAGATTAACGCTTTGCAAGATGGCTTTAGTTCGATTACCATCGGACGCACAGATAGCACCGCCAGCATTACCATCCCCAAGGACGTTACTTTTAAAGACCCGGTAACAATTCAAACAGGATCGGGAGCGGTCGCTGCCACCGCAACCATTACCGGAAAGGGTAACGCCTCCATCACCATGAGTGCGAATGGAAACATAAATACTCGCAATATTACTGCCCCAGCGGGGATTGCAATCACCAGCAAAAGTGGGACGATCGATACCAGTGCAGGGACGCTGGATGCTGCTAATAACCAGGGGAATGGGGGAGCGATCGCCCTGAGTGCAGCTGGTAATATTACTACAGGTAACATCACTTCCAGTTCCACTGCGGGTGCTGGCGGTAACATCACCCTCAAGAGTGAAGCGGGAGTGATTACAGCGGGTAACCTGAACGCATCCGGCACTACCAAAGGTGGGACAATTACCGTTCAAACACCAGTTCAAATTACCACTAGGGAAATCAACTCCAGTGCCAGTATCGGCGATGGCGGTAACGTCTCCCTCGATCCCGAAGGCGACATCCAAGTTGACTTTATCAATGCCCAAGGTGGCGAAAGGGGTAGAGGGGGTAGCGTTGATATTACCACCGCCAGATTTTTCCGCGCTTTGGGTATTTTCACAGATAGAAATGGTATAGAATCTAGCATTTCCACCGCCGGAGGAACTGGCGGCGGGTCGATTGCAATTCGACATGGGGGAGGGGCAAACACTGCCTTTGTCGTGCAGCGCGATCCGAACAACGGCAACACGGTTGATACTACGAATAACGGCACCAGAGGCAACATTACAGCTGGCACTGGTTCGGAAGAAACCGTAAGACCCGGATCTTATTTTGGGCCTTTCACCCAAGGTTTGACAAGGGTGATTACAACTCCCGGCAGCAATCCGCCTCCAGATAATCCCAATAATCCAGATAATCCCAATAATCCCAATAATCCGGGGAATCCCAATAATCCCACTAATCCGGGGAATCCCAATAATCCCACTAATCCGGGGAATCCCAATAATCCCAATAATCCGGGGAATCCCAATAATCCCACTAATCCGGGGAATCCCAATAATCCCACTAATCCGGGGAATCCCAATAATCCCAATAATCCCACTAATCCGGGGAATCCCAATAATCCCAATAATCCGGGGAATCCCAATAATCCCACTAATCCGGGGAATCCCAATAATCCCACTAATCCGGGGAATCCCAACAATCCTAATAATCCCACTAATCCGGGGAATCCCAATAATCCCACTAATCCGGGGAATCCCAACAATCCCACTAATCCGGGGACGCCCAATAATCCCACTAATCCGGGGACGCCCAATAATCCTAATAATCCTAATAATCCAGGTGGCGGCAATAGTGGCGGCGGGGAAGTTGCAAACGAAACCAGAATTGGAACAGACCTTCAGGGGGAAACGACTGCGCCGATTGAGGCAAACAATGCAGTCGCGAGAAGAGTATCTATTGATACTACTGAGCCTTTGCGACAAAATATTACTCAGGCGCTGCAAAGGGGCAACTTAGAACGGGCAGTATGGCTGATTGAGCAACTCAGACAACAAGAATTTACCAATTACTTTGAAGGCAATATTTCGCAACTGCCTTCGAGTCCAGTATCGCTGGAAAAAATTGGGGAGATTTTGGGCTTAATTGCTGAACGCACGGGGAAAAAAGTGGCTGTTATTTACGTATTGGCTAGCCCAGAACAATTAGATTTAGTGTTAGTCTCTCCCAATTGCAAACCAATTGACAGAAGCGTGCCAGAGGCGAGGCGCCAGGTTTTGCGCCGAAATTGCAAACCCGTTTACGTCAGCGTTCCAGAGGCGAAGCGCGAAGTTGTGCTGCAATTGGCGAGAGAATTTCGTCAAACCATCACCGATCCCAACGAAAGGGACACTGATAGTTACAAAGCATCGGCACAACAACTATATCAGTGGTTAATTGCACCTTTGGCAGCCGAATTGCAAGCGAGGGGGATAGATGCGATCGCATTCTCATTGGATGCTGGTTTGCGAACTCTTCCTATCGCCGCTTTGTACGACGGACAACAGTTTCTGGTAGAAAAGTACAGTATCAGCTTAATTCCCAGCATCAATTTAACCGATACTCGCCTTGGCGATATCAAGAGCGCCCAAGTTCTGGCAATGGGTGCATCAGAATTTAAAGAGTTAAATCCGTTACCTGCTGTGCCAATAGAATTATCTAATATTACCAATCAATGGTCGGGTAAAGGATTTCTCAACGAACAGTTCACCCTGGAAAATCTCAAATCCCAACGCGCTGCTACACCTTTTGGCATTATTCACTTAGCAACTCACGGAGAATTCAAACCCGGAAATTCCAATAACTCTTACATTCAGCTGTGGGACACCCAACTCAAATTAGACCAATTGCGGCAATTGAGATGGAATAAACCACCTGTGGAATTATTAGTATTGAGTGCCTGTCGCACAGCGGTGGGAGATGAACAAGCTGAGTTGGGGTTTGGAGGATTGGCGGTAGCATCGGGCGCTAAAACAGCGTTAGCCAGTTTGTGGTATGTATCCGATACAGCCACGTTGGCACTGATGAGTGAGTTTTATCCACAATTAAAGCGAGTTGCAATTAAAGCCAATGCACTCAGACAAGCACAAATTGCCATGCTGAGGGGACAGGTACGCCTGCAAGGGGGTCAATTGCAAGTTCCGGGGTTGTCCTCTGTTTCCCTGCCGCCAGAATTAGCACAGTTGGGAGATAAAACTTTGGCACATCCCTTTTATTGGGCAGGTTTTACGATGATTGGAAGTCCTTGGTAGGGCATGGGGCATGGGAAAGAATTTCAGGACTTACGCATAACGAGGCTATCACCTTTGTTTCTGCGTAAATCTCTGGTTGCCAAACCAAGGATTTTTCGCAGAAACAAAGGTGATTTGCGTAAGTCCTGAATTTACAGCGGTGTGCAAGCAGCATTACAGCGGATTGCAGCCTTCTCTTGTACACCGAAAGTTTGTCAAGCGCGCACCCTTAAGGGTGCGCGCTTGACAAACGAAGCGATAACGCTTTCCCTCACTCGAAAAGCAATCCGCTGTAATGTGTACTTCATACGGCTGCAATCCGCTGTATATCATGTCCGGTAGCTTTGGTTGTATATAGAGGATTTACCCATCGATCCCCCCAACCCCCAATGGCAAGGGGGGCTTAAACCGGATCGCCTTCGGGTGGCTAGGAAAAATCATCGGGAAAGGCAACCAGAGATCGACGCAGAAAGCCGGTTTCTAGGATTTTTGCGGGTAAATACTGTAGTTTTTTGCCGTTTCCACTTTAGTCGTGTAATAATTTTATCCAAGTGCAAGGACAGGGTGACTGCGAGCATCACCAATAAACAAGCTGCTAACTCGATGCAAGAGTTGGTTCAAAGCTTTAATAATTTCGCATCTTAACTGGGTACATCCATATGCGCGTAAGTCCTAGCCCTCATAGGAAAAACGGGAAGCGAGAAACTCAGTCTCTAAAGAGCTGAGAGGAAAGCGACACGAGCGGTTTTAACCGCAGTCGTATTTCAGAATCAACGATGGTGAGGATCTTCAATATAACGTTTAA
>NZ_BLAY01000189.1 GCF_020521235.1 Microseira wollei NIES-4236
TGCCATCGCTTCGTTGAGGCAGGCATTGTATAGTTGCCGTGCTGCTTGAAACCGAGATAGTAATTGCTTCTCTTGCAAGCTATCTACAATTAATGGCAGTTCTGTTACGAATGTTGATGTCTTACTTTTAGCCAATTACTATTACCTCCTAATTAATCTATATTGTAATTGTATACTCTCAATTCTAAAGCCAACATTAATTAAGCTTAATATTGACTGCGGTTAAAACCGCTCGCGTCGATTTTCCGCCCCGCAATAAATTGACGGAGCTACCAATCTCCCGAATTTTTTAGGTGTATAATGCGATGGATCTCAAAACCAGCGCTATCGATCCTGCCTTCATAAGGCGCATGGTTGCGAGAAAAATAAGATCGAAATGCTTTTCTAGCTTCGATTTGAGCTTCTAGCCTCCCGATTACATCGGAAAGTGAATCTTGGCTTTGAATGGTAAAGCTATCGTAGGGTAAGAGTTGCACGATCGGATATTCCTCCAATAGGTGCAGATATGGTGAGATTCTCTTGCTACTGTTTTAACTACAGATTTGAAGATCGGTTTTCCATATTTAGCTATCTTTTAAGCGATCGCTTCAGCTCAATTTATCAAGCATTTTGGCACTGAAACCTGCAAATCAGCTCAGATGATTGAGCAATAGTATGGAGCGATCGCACTCCTTACCCAGCGCGATCGCCATCATAAACCTACTCCTTCAGTAGCAGATAATACAACTGCCCGGTCCAACCGATCACGCCTGCGCGATCGCCTGCAACTTCACCAGTCCCCATATAATAATCCACGCGACCAGCGCCGCGAATCGCACTGCCAGTATCTTGATCCAACACGTAGCGACTCACCAAACGCTGTTCCATTTTTCCTTTAACTGCCGTAGGAAAGGGAACTCGCGTGTGAATTAGCGCTAAAGCACCTGGAGGCATTAAAGATTTATCGGTTGCAATAGATCGCTCTGCTGTCACCGGCACTTGTATGCTACCCATAGCAGGCGCACCGTGAGTTTCTCTGAAAAAGATAAAGCGATTGTTGCGCGGAATATAATTACTCAACTCGAAAGGATTGCGGCGGAAAAAGTCGATCAGTACGGGTAAAGTTAACCCATCTAAAGGCAATTTCCCATCGCCAGCGATTTGTCGCCCGACGCTGGTATAAGGGTAATCCGTACCGCCGTCATAGCCGACCGTCATCGTGGTACCATCGGTTAGCTGTAGTTGAGCCGAACCTTGGATTTGTACCAAAAACGCTTCCAAGCGATCGCGCAACCAAACCAATTCCAACCCGCGTAACAGTCCATTTCCACTTAACCCATCTCTTCCTTCTAGCTGGATGCGCGTCGGATGAGGTTTGCGCCAGCTTTCCATATTTGGCGGTTGGCGATACAGTGGATAGCGAAACTCTGGAGTGGCAACGCGACTGGCTTGATAAATTGGTTCGTAGTATCCGGTAAAAAAGACGCTTCCCCGACCATCTTTACCCACAGATTTGTAAAATACAAATTCCTGCTTGACAGATTCTCTCAGTTGTGCTGGGGAATCCGCAGCCAGCACAAGCTGGCGGAAGCGAACGAGGGAACGCTCTACGCGATCGCGGGTAATTCCCCTGACCGGATAGTTGCGGTAAACTTGGGCAGCTCTGGGAGTTTGCAGAAAGGTGATACTGTGGTCGATGGAGGTGATGAGCGATCGCTTATCCCCGGGTTCGCCGTCACGTCCCCAAAGTTGATCGTCGAGTCCCAGGGAGTCCGCCGCAACATCTATCTGTTCGCTACTGACAAGTTGCAGGGGCGCCGACAGAACTGGTAAAGTAACGGTGCCGATGGCAATGCTCAGACCGAGAGTTAAAGAAGCTAGGGTTTTAATCATTCTACGTATGAGCGGTCGATACTGCTTGTAAAAACTGGTTCTACCCGAATTGCCAAAACGCGCGATGGACGCACGACCATATATTCTCCCTGGATATTCTTAATCGGGACATTAATAAAGTCGTCCGACCCAGACTTAGGTACTAATTCGCCACTGTACCACTTTTGGAAATCTTGAATAGTCGGAAACCGCACTTCTTCTCGATGACCGCCATCGATTAGCAGGTGTACGGCATATTCACTAGGTTTGGGCATAACTGGATTTTTATAATTGACTGCACGGAAAACATTATGCGGCGATTGGGGTCAAAACGCGCGATTGATTTCTCATCGGGTAATGGCGTTCCCACCCAGAGCATGGGAACGAGGGTAATGGCGTTCCCACCCAGAGCATGGGAACGAGGGTCATGGGGCAGGTTGGGAACTAGGGGAGAGTATATTACTTTTTCATCCCCTTGTCTTCCCCATCTCTCTGACGCCGATTAGCGATTAGCAATTAGCGATTAGCAATTAGAACAAGTTATACCTTGCCAGTTGAGCTTCGATCGCTTTAGGCAGCATTTTATCGAGTTCTGCTGCGGTTTTAAACGATAGCCGTTGATAATTGGGCAAATCAAACGGAAATTGCCCGTTCAAGTCCGGGCGTTCCATCTGCGCCAGTAATATTTGCTCGGTGCGCTTGCATTGTAGGGCATATCCCAGTTCGATGCAGACTTGGGGACCTGGAATTAGCTGGGTAGTATCCTTGCCTGCAAAACTGGTGATGGGGGTAGTGTCTGCTATCATTAACAGACTTTTGCAGATTTTCCGCATTTGCGTGCTGTTGAGTCGAATCGGGGCATCCGTTGGTCGGTGGGATTCTTCTAATATTAGAGGCACCCGCGATCGCTTGTTCAACTTCTCCAACGTTTTTTGCAGTCCCTCCCGCAACGCCTCGCTGGCAGCAGCATACTCATTTTGATAGCACAAGAAAATTATGGGATCCAAATTTGCCATCACCGTCTGCTTGGTGAAATAAATCTCGTGACTGCTCAAGTCTATGTTCGAGATGGCATAGCCGCCGCTACCTTCGATGTAAAATTCTACCGTCTCCCCATCCAGGTAACGCTGAAACCAAGCTGAGGCTTTTACTTCGTGACTGTCTTCTAAAAAGTCCGCTCGCAAACCGGATTTCAGCAAACTATTTTTGCTCAGGCGCAGGTCGTGGGGACGTTTTTCTAATTCTTTCAGTGGTTCGTATTGCTGGAGATACCAGGCTCGCAGGGCAATGATTGCCATGATCTGTTATTTACACGCTCTCAAACACAACAACACCCAAGCTTCTACTCCTTGAGTGATTTCCTCTCATTGTTATATCCTAGTTGGAGCCGCTCCGATTTAGCAATTCTTGTTTCTCGGTTGCTTTACTCCCTTAGCCAACATCTGAGGAAATATCAATTTTCGCGTTGGGTGTTGTTGTGTTTGGTTACAGACAGATTTGAATTAAACAGCTCTTTTTACCTCTTTACTTTTTGTCGACTTTGCTGTTTTGTCTGCCAGAAGCTTTATCAGCTTCGATTATTAATTTATCACTACCTATGTTAGACATCAAGCCTTTGAAACTAAACTTTACGTTTCTGATTTCCAGCCAGCTTTACTTCATCATGACTTACGCAAGAAGAGGCCAGAAACCCGGTTTCGACCGTCGATCTCTGGTTCCCAAACCCACAATTTTTCCGATAAACCGGGAACTTGCGCGTAATTCCTATTCATAAAGTTTAGCGGGTCTTGTAGGCAAGACCCGCTATCAACTTCGATTTGACAATACAACAACATCCACCTCTGATTTGCTGAGCGATTTCCTCATTTTGGTTCATTCTATCTAGAGTTGCAACTAGCAAAACCTTTTTCAAAAAGTTCATTCATCTTAGTTGCATTACTCCCCATCCACCATTTTAGGAAATATCAACTTTCATTCCGGTAGTTATTGTTTTCGCAAGAGACAGATTCAAATGAAACAGCTCTTTTTTCCTCTTAACTAAACTACACTTGGCTTTGGCTGTTTTATCTGCCAGAAGAAGCTTTTCTTTGCTTCTATGCTTAATGTATCACCGCTCTATTTGGTTAGCAAGCATGTGAAACTAAACTTTACTATTTTTGCCTGCGATTATTTGCTTACCTATGGATTAAATTTATAGAAACCCTTGCTGCACGAGCTAGATATTGTTAAGCTTGCTACCTGATGCACCGTTGAACGAGTTTGAGTAAATGCTCAGATTATGTTAAAAAAAGTTGCGGGAGGGGATAAATATGACAAAGCATGGTAGAAAGCTGAGAGAGCGATAGCCCAAACCCAAACTTGTAGGGTGCGTTAACGCAGTGTAACGCAGGACTCGCCCTCAAACTTGTAGTGCGTTAACGCAGTGTAACGCACCAGTCTTGGATAGTGGGTCAGGAATCGATAGGTAAAAACTCACGCACGCTACAGTCGCTCATGACTGATGAGGATTCGCAAAATCGATAATCCCAAAATGACCAAAAATAAGACTAACCCGATAGTGCAGGCATAGCTAATTTCTAAATTTTGGAAAGCCTGTTCGTAGAGGTAGTATACAACTGTCTTAGAACTATTGCGCGGCCCACCTTGAGTCATGATGTAAACTTCTTCAAAAACTTTGGTGGCGGATATAGCAGAAATCACCCCTACTAAAAACATATAGGGTTTCATCAACGGCACGGTAATATCCCAATGTTTGCGAATACCATCCGAACCATCCATCGCCGCAGCTTCATAAAGTTCATCGGGGATGGATTGCAACCCGGCTAAATAAACTACCATGTAATAACCCAATCCTTTCCATATTGTTACCGCCATGACGCTATAAATTGCCCAATTTGGACTGGTCAACCAAGGAATACCAGTTTTAAAGCCAAATTGTGCTAGAAATTGATTCAACAAACCGTTTTCAGCATAAAGCCATTTCCAGGCAATTCCAGCTACAACCATTGAAATGACGACGGGTGTATAAAAAGCCGCCCGAAACCAGTTTATTCCACGGAGTTTACGATTAACTAAAATTGCGATTAACAGGGGTGCAATAACCAAAATCGGTACAACGCCGACGAGATATAACAGGGTATTTCCTAGGGTTTTCCAAAAAACGCGGTCATTCCACAAACGCTGAAAATTAGCCAAACCTACCCATTCGGGAGATTGAGAGAGGTCATAACGAGTAAAGCTGAGGTAAAAAGCTTGCAAAGCAGGCCAAAATACAGTTAAACCTAAAACGAGTAAAGCAGGGAGTAAAAATAGGTAAGGCGTGAATTGCCGTTGCCGAGTCAGCCAATCTTTCGGTAACAAATTTTGCATAGTTTAAAGGCAAGCAGATTAACTGCCTAAATATACTACATCTTTTAGCACCTGTTCATCGACTCAAGTCTGCTTATGACTTGGTATTTGCGATCGCACTTCCAGCCAATCAAACACAAGTTTCGATTTTGGATTAATGTTATATTATGTACTTGATGTAAAAGGTTAAAAGAAAGAAGATGGCAAGTACAAATATTTATGAACAGGAAAAAGGTCGGGGACTTCTCGATCGTCAGAAGTATCCTGAAGGGATTCAAGAATATATGGCACTTGAGGAAGATTTTCTCTTAAATAATTTGCGAGGATCTAAAAGTCTGCTGGAAATAGGCTGTGGAGATGGTCGCTATCTGGAGATCCTTGCCCCAGTTGTTGAAGAAATACTCGGAATTGACTATTCTCAACATCTGGTCAATCTTTCCAGAAACCGCACCAAGGATTTCCCTAATGTCCATGTTATTCATGGTAATGCTAAGGATTTACAATCTCTCCTGTCTCAGACTTATCAGTTTGCCACTTTAGCCTGGAATACAATTGGTAATATGCCGCCAGAAATTCATCCAGATCTGTTTAGGGGGCTGAGTCAATGGGTTGAAGAACGGATTTTTATTTCCACCTATCAGTGCAGTGATGCCGTGATGGAGGAAAGATTGAAACTTTATGAAAATTGCGGCTACAAGGTCAATAGTATTGACGGAAATAAGGTGATTATGGAAGACGGAGAACATACGGCTTATGCTTATCCCATCAACTATTTTCAAGATTTAATGGAGTCTCATAATTTCGCAGTGGCAACTTATGAGTTGGGGTTTTGCGGGGTGATGATTGTGGGGACTAAATAGTTCCAAACTGCTGCAACTTGCGGTAATTCCAGATGCGTTACGGCGTAAGGTAAAGTCGTAACGCATCCTAGGAAAATTAATTAGCCTCGTGTTCTTGCCATTGCCGCCAGGTTGACATGCTTCAGGTCAAATTTACTGACTTCAATTGGAAGAGTTTCTGGTTGTTGGTGAGCCGGGAATTTTTGACCCTCAAATACGCAACCCCAAACAGCAATATCTTTGAGTTGTTGTTTCGGAACAGCTAAAGGATCTTCCTCCAAAATGGCGAAGTTTGCCTTCTTATTGGGTTTAATGCTGCCGACTTCATCCTCCTTCTGTATAAAGTAAGCAGATTCGATAGTTATACCACTAAGGGCGCGTTCCACACTGATACACTGTTCAGGAGCAGCAACGATTGGTTTTAAACTCTTATCGATCTTCTCTGCAAGAATGCGGGTGGCTGCACACCAAGCCAAGAAGAGGGGATCTGCTGGAGCCATCGGCATATCGGAATGAAGTCCGATTTTCATCCCTTCATTCGCGACAGAGCCTAAACGCACCATATTTAGCGCTCGCTCTGGACCTAGACCTTTGTGAGAATATTTATCTGCGAGAGCCGTGACGTAGTAAGGGTTTGCGGAGACAATTGCTCCTAGTTCCTTCAGCTCTTGGACCTGCTCTTCTGTGGACACCGCAAAATGAACAACCGTGAAGCGGTGGTCAGGACGATCGCAGGATTTGATGTTATTACTTAGCGTTTCAATAACAACCCGCAAACCCTCATCGCCATTGACATGGGTGTGGATTTGATAACCCGCTTCCCAATAGATCTTAAAAGCTGCTTTATAGTCTTTTGGCTTGGCGATCCATTCGCCTTGATGTCCATCTAAATAGGGATCTTGCAACTGCATCAGTTGTGAGAAAATCGCCCCATCTGCAAAGAGTTTAACTTGGTTGGGTAGCCAATCAACTTTTCCTGTGCCTTTGTCTAGCCAGCTTTCCGTGTCTTCAATCAATTTCCCCACACTATTAGAGTTTTTATGCTCATCGTAAAGGACGCGACCATCAGGAATAAAGTAGGTGCGGAAGGCAGTATCTTCTGTGTTTAGTCCGGGGTTCCATATCTGCTCGTGAATTTCCTCATCCATTTGGGTGCCAGGTTCGCAGATAGTGGTAATCCCTTTTGAGAGTAAATATTTCCTGAAAATGTCCAGCCCTGCTTTTACCCGATTTTCACTCAACAAATCTAGCGCAATGTTGGATAGAATCAATTCCATTCCCTTCTCCCAGAAATGTCCATTGGCCAGATCTGCCTGATTTTGCTCTTGCGGATCTCCTGTGTCAATCCAGTCCTGATGGATATTATATTTGTTTAAAGCGACAGTATTGAAAATGAATTCGTGGCAGGAACGATGCCAGATAACGACGGGACGATTCTGTTGACCCACTTCTTCGCAAATCTGATCCAGTGCATCTCGATAACAAATACCATGAAAATAGTGGTGGTATCCCCAAGTGAAAAGGGTCTCATTTTCAGGACTACCAGAATCCCTCATCTTAACGAGAGCCGCTTTTAAACGATTCTTGTACTCAGTTTCATCCTGCGCAGCTTTAGATTCTTTCCCTGGTACTGTCCAGTCTTCAATGGCGATAATCTCCACTGCCATTGTCATGGCTCCCAACAGGGGGTGAATGTGATGTTCTACGAATCCGGGTAGGATGACTTTGTTTTCAAAGGTGCGATCGATCTCATCTTTTTTAACGTGATGGTAGCCCAAATTATGCAATGCTTGCTGCACCTCTTTCAGACTGCCAACGGCAAGGATAGTATCCCCTAACACCGCCACAGCTTCTGCTGTCGGTTGGGAATCTTCCATTGTGATAATTTTCTTCGCCACATAAATCGTTGGCACAGGTGGAGAAGTCTCTGCAATTCCCGGATCTTTTGCGATCGCATTCTGCTTACCCTTGCCTTGATCTTTCCCAGAGTGAGAACCACTGCTAGCAGCAAAATAGGTTTGGGCGTTCATAGATTTAGATCCACTGCCCATGATAGCTGCTGTCAAGGTTTCAGTCCCCTGGAGAAATTTACGACGCATGACTTGGAGCCAAAAATGGTAAAATAGGGGATTGCAGCAAGTGCAAGCGGGATAATTTGCATTCATGTACATGGTTGTAAACTTCCTCAATTTCAGAAAGTCAGGACTTACGCAAAGAAACAAAGGTGAGCCGAAAAATTGTTGGTTTTGCAACCAGAGATCAACTTGCTAATAGCTAATTGCCAGCTGGCTAATTGTCATATCATGTGCGTTGACTCACCCGTAATAAAAACCTTCTCTTGTGCGTTGTCTTGTAGGGAACATCAATTGGTTAAAAGTTTTTTCACGCAGCTGTTGGATGTTCCCTACTCCTGGTTCAGGGTAATCGACCGGACATGATATCAATTGTCAAAGAGCAGCCATTAGCGATTAGCTATTAGCTATTAGCAGTTACACAAGTATCTATGAAGTATCCGAATTCACCAGTGCGGCCATTTACGAATCAGCCGTCTGCATTGCGGAGCATAATCCCGGTGCAAGCTTGGGCGTTAGGAGTCCACAGCATCAAGGTGCAGAGCATAACTGCCACCACGAGCTTGAGATATTGTTTGATTTTACTCATCTTATCTTTCAGCTAATACTCAACACAAACCACAGGGATATCGTCACATCGTTCCCTATTTTGATGAAACGATTCATGACACTAAACTCCGTAATTTTCAGCCATTATCATAGCAATATTACGGGCAGCCAACAATACATATAGTTAGCTATTGTGGAAGTTCTTCCGGCAACGAATTTTCCCAAAAACTTAAGCAAGTATTCACAAAAACAGGTTTACTTTTGACCTGGCATGAGTTATGAATTTTAGTTAAAATAAGATTTTGGCTGATTTGTCAAGATATAAAGTTAGCTAATTTTCGGTTTCAGGTTAGCTAGTTTAGAATGCTGTAAGAGCCGTGCTTCCCATGGCTCTTACAAAAAACTGATTTTAAGGGATTGAGATACGAACAAGCCTTAGTCAAACTAGAATCGACATTTGCACCATGGTGAATCAAGGTCCGACGATTCGATTCAGCTCTACGTCCACGATTTGTTCGTCATTTGCGTTGCCTGCTCCTACAACCTGCTGATCGGGCGGTAAAGGAGCGTATGTTAAGATGGCAGCGATCCTGAGCTCTCCCTCCTGGGGAGGTTGCACTTGATGAATATATTTCTGTCCGTGTGCCACTAACACCATCCCAGGGTTAACAGCCACCCTTTCTATCTTCATCAGGTTACGCTCAGCAAGCCAGATACACATCTTGTCGAAGAATCTCTGAATTCTCTTAGGTAAAATCAGTCGGATGCCCTGCCACTCATCGGTAGCAATTAATAACTCACTTCCGCCCTGTGGGGGAGTTTGACAGAAGTAAGCGACACAAATCATCTCATAAGTATCGTGATGCCATTTGTGAGCGTACTCAGTTGCTCTGAAGACAGTTATGTTGATTTGGGGCTTTTCCCTTAGCAGGGGGTATAGGGTTTTGCCCGCGTATGCGCTGCATAAACGCAATCCTTCGCCAAGGTAAAAATCATACAAGCCTGGTATGAATTTTTTAACATCGTCACCAGTCATTACTTGATGATGACCATTTTGTGCATCTGAGAAAGCCCCAAGGTTCAGCAACTCCTCAATTCGATTAGTTAGACTGGCTAGTTCGGGAATCTGGAATACTTGATATGGCAACTGCATCAGAACAACCTCACTTTTTCAGCTTGTCAATAGAAGAAAATTAAGAGTACAATAGCATATAAATATAAGAAATTGCTCAGAACACTGTTGCTTCAAGACAGTCTCTAAACACTCCATCCTAAAATTGCAGCCACCTGTTTCCAGACTTGTTTTGAACTGAATGGCTTAATAATCACTCCGGCTACCCCCATGGCAGCAAAGCGACGACGATCGCTAGGCAATGCTTTAGCCGTCAGCAAAATAACTGGAATCATCTGAGTTTTTAGATCGGCTTGCAGCTGCTCAAAGCACTCAAACCCGTCCAGATCCGGCATTGAGATATCGAGAAGGATGGCATCAAAAAGTTCTGCCTTCGCTTTGAGCAAGCCTTCGCTGCCAGACTCCGCCTGCATCACTTGCCAACCAGCAAAGCCTTGCAGCGACATTTGCATTACGTCTCGAATGTCGGCTTCATCGTCAATCACCAGGATGTGTTTCGTCATGCTGCCGTCGTCGTTGCGCGTTATTGAGCCTCAGCATTGCACGACGAATAGTTTAAATTGGGAGCTTAGTTGACGACAGAGGCTAATTCCATCCATTTTGGGAATTAATACATCGAGCAAAATCAGAGCGTAATTCCACTGCATTAACAACTCCAATGCCAATTGCCCATCCCTCGCTAAATCGACAGCATAGCGATGGTCAGTGAGAGTGTCCCAGAGAAGCGCTGCTGTTGTTCGATCGTCCTCAACTAATATAATTTTCATGGGGGCTAAGTTCCTACGCCGTTAAATTTAATCAGGTCTTACGCAAAGAAACCGGATTTCTCTGAAAAATCGTTGGTTTGGCAACCAGAGATCTACGTAGAAACTTTGGTGATAGTATCGTCGCACTTAAGTCCTATTATTAATGCCAGGATTCACCTTTGAGGCCAATTGGCTATGGGTCAAGTATGGCAAGGGTTTCAGCCAACGGAAGTTGCCCCGAGGACTACGCAAAGAAACTTTGGTGATATGAAAAATCGTTGGTTTGGTAACCAGAGATCAACTTGCTAATAGCTAATTGCCAGCTTGCTAATTGTCATATCATGTGCGTTGAATCACCCGTAATAAAAACCTTCTCTTGTGCGTTGTCTTGTAGGGAACATCAATTGGTTAAAAGTTTTTTCACGCAGCTGTTGGATGTTCCCTACTCCTAATTCAGGGTAATCGACCGGACATGATATCAATTGTCAGAGAGCAGCCATTAGCGATTAGCTATTAGCTATTAGCAGTTACACAACCCTTGCGAAGGGACATGATATGATACTGGGTTTCAGTGGGATTGGGGACAGGACGCAGCGGGTATTCCCACGGGAGAATTTTTGCTGGATAATGGGGCGCAGATCGACCCATTCTCGCCCCTTAAGTTGATGACTGTATGGGAGGGTTAACCGCCATTATTGCAGCTTTTTGCTCATATTAATTATGGGTTGATCCGTATTCGTCTTGAGCTTTTTGACTTGCGGGGCATCCAAATCGAATTGGTTCAGATTCACCATGCGAAGCGTCTGATCCTCATAGGTCTTGTAGTAGTACCGCAAACTCTGGGGATCTCGCGCTGTCGTGATGATGGTGTAGTCATAGTGCTGATTCCCTGCATCATCTATGGCGCGGGCAGCTCCAAGGGGAATGTCGAAGTTGTTGAGGATATGAAACACCTGTTCAATTCCCTCACGAGCATTCTCAGAAGGTTTCGCACTTGCACTAAAGACAGCGGCTCTGACAAAACGCGAAGGTGGCGTAAAATCACCGGGCAAACCCAGTAGACCAGTCCCTTGTCCGACTTGCGTGAACGTCGTCCCATTAACCTTGATCTCGGGAACATTGAGAGCATTAAGGGCAATATAGTTACGCAGATTGGTCATGTGCCAAGAGAAATCCGGCGAGTTGGTTACTACACCGAGGGGATTGTCGTGGACAACCAATTCCCCATTCAGCGGCTCAATGACGATGCTGTTGATACAAGGGGAGGTGTCACTGCGAGGGTTACGGGTACAACTTGTGTCGTAGACCACATAGTGAAAGGGAGGAGCCTCGTCGCCGAATCCCTCTACTGGCGTATTTGCAATGACGACTTCGCCATTTTTGATCGCCTCTTTCACTTCAGCAACTGTGGCAAATTGACCCAATACCCAGTTTCCGAACTGGGACGGAGACAGAGCCTTTGCGACATTTTCGCTTGTAATCTGTGGATACTTTGCGAATGTGGGGAAATAGAACGCTCCGAATGCCAGCCCCTTTTCATTCATACCGTCCAAATAACCGAGTACGTCAAATGCAATTAAGCCGACGGAAGCGTACTGGGTTGTAAACTTGAGTCCCTCCGCTGGCACGTTCGTCGGTATTTGGGCGCTCGACGGCACCTCGCCAACGAATTCGTACTTTCTTGGAATGACAACCACGTCAGTATCTATGAAGTATCCGAATTCACCAGTGCGGCCATTTACGAATCAGCCGTCTGCATTGCGGAGCATAATCCCGGTGCAAGCTTGGGCGTTAGGAGTCCACAGCATCAAGGTGCAGAGCATAACTGCCACCACGAGCTTGAGATATTGTTTGATTTTACTCATCTTATCTTTCAGCTAATACTCAACACAAACCACAGGGATATCGTCACATCGTTCCCTATTTTGATGAAACGATTCATGACACTAAACTCCGTAATTTTCAGCCATTATCATAGCAATATGACGGGGAGCCAACAATACATATAGTTAGCTATTGTGGAAGTTCTTCCGGCAACGAATTTTCCCAAAAACTTAAGCAAGTATTCACAAAAACAGGTTTACTTTTGACCTGGCATGATTTATGAATTTTAGTTAAAATAAGATTTTTGCTTATTTGTCAAGATATAAAGTGAGCTAATTTTCGGTTTCAGGTTAGCTAGTTTAGAATGCTATAAGTATCTGGGTTGGAATAGTCCAGAAATTGACGATGACTGATCAACCAAGAGATGGGGAAAATACTACGATGGGATGGGTTTTCATTTCAGTCGATCGTTAATTCTTCTTCCCCTAATTCTGCCGATAAAGGTTTGGGGAAAGCTGTGAAATTGAGTACCAACAACCGTGTTATTGCTGCACAAGTGAAGAAACTTAGCTTCAGGGCGTGGATGAATCCGATCTAAGTGCGATCGCTCGCAAAGTTGATAAAACCGCAATTCCCTGATGCGAGAAACAGATGATAAACACACGACTTAAGCAAAGAAACCGGGTTTCTATCAAAAATAGTCGGTTTGGTAACTTGAGAACTACGCAGAAACAAAGGTGATAGCCTCGTCGTGGGTAAGTCTTGATATAGTTGGTTTGTTTGTTGGATGCAGATATTAACTCAAGTTGCTAGTTATCTCTCTGGGAGCGGCTAATGGCTAATGGCTAATGGCGAGATTGGTAAAAATCCTAGATTAGCAATTAGCAATTAGCAATTAGCAACGCCAAAGTTTATAACTAGCAACTTGCGTTATTACAGCGGATAAATTCCTCGTCTTGGTACAGCCTTAAGGCTGAGTTTGTGTAGCGGCTGCCATTTTTGCTGCTTGCACACAAAGGTGTACCTCATACGCCTGCAATCCGCTGTATCTGTAAAACCCACTCCTACGAGTTTCCTAATACCCATTTACTCGCTATTGGCATTCGCCATCCGGTACCGAAGGCGCGATCGGTAATTTTTAATCCTGGAGGTGCTTGGCGTCGTTTAAATTCGGCACGGGTTACTAATTTTACTACTTTATCTACTACAACTGGATCTTGTCCGGCGGCTACTATTTGGGCGGGGGATTGGTGTTGTTGAATAAACCGCTGCAAAATATCGTCGAGGATATCGTAAGCTGGCAGGGAATCTTGATCGGTTTGTCCTGGTTTTAGTTCGGCGCTGGGTGCTTTGGTGATGATGTTTTGCGGAATAATTTCGCTTTCTGCTTTGCTATTTAACCAGCGACAAAGCGAGTAGACACGGGTTTTGGGTACGTCGGCGATCGCTGCCAATCCCCCATTCATATCCCCGTACAACGTACAGTACCCAACTGCCATTTCTGACTTGTTCCCCGTCGAGATTAATAGGTGTCCAAATTTGTTAGCGATCGCCATTAACAAATTCCCCCTTATCCGCGATTGAATGTTCTCCTCTGCAATCCCAAATGATGTACCGGCGAACAGCGGTTCTAAGATTTTGTCGTAAACTTGCATTAAATCCCCAATCGGTAAAATCTGCGTTTGTATGCCCAAATTTTCGGCTAATTTAAGCGCATCTTTTACCGAATGATCGCTACTGTAGGGGGAAGGCATGAGGACACCCAAGACATTTTCTTTACCGATGGCGGCGGATGCGATCGCAGCTACCAATGCCGAATCTATCCCCCCACTCAATCCCAGCACAATTTTACCAAAACCGCACTTGCGGACATAATCTCCCACGCCCAATACAAGTGCGTTCCAGATTTCTTCATCATCGCATTCTGGTAAAGGCGCAATCGATTTTAGCTCTTGCCTCCCCCCCTTTGCCAGGGGGGGTAGGGGGGGATCGTTGGGTGAAACTAAATCCTGCTTTTTCGGGTCAAATTGCAATATTACTAAATCTGTTTTAAACCCACCGGCGCGACATACAACTTCTCCCTCACAGTTAAACGCGACGCTATTGCCATCGAAAATTAAATCGTCGTTCCCGCCAATTTGATTGGCATAGATAATCGGTTTTTGATAGCGGATTGCAGCATGTTTCAGCATCGCTTCTCGTAACTTTTGCTTGCCGACTGTGTAGGGAGAAGCAGATATATTCAAAATCATATCTACACCCAGTTTAGCTAAATCGGCAATCGGATTAATCGCATAGCTGCGTTTCCCCCAAAATTCTTCATCGTTCCATAAATCTTCGCAGATAGTAACGCCGATCAGGATTTGGGATTGTGAATTCTTAAGATTGAGTGCGAACAAATTGGGTTTTAACCCTGGTTCAAAGTACCGATTTTCGTCAAAAACGTCGTAGGTTGGTAACAGTCGCTTGTGAAATATTTGCTGGATTTTTCCTTGTTCTAACCAGGCGATACTGTTGAATAATGGTTTCCCGCCATCAACGTGCGATCGCTCGTTTTCTTCCACGGTTCCTACTAATACCGCTAAATCCGGCGGTAAATCCCTTGCTAGCTGTGACAAAGTTGTCGCCATCAACTGCACAAAGCTGGGATTTAACAACAAATCCCGTGGCGGATAACCACATAAAGAAAGTTCCGGCGTTAGTAACAAACGCACTCCCATATCAGCTGCTTGTTTAGCAGCATTTAGAATTTGTTTGGCGTTATCGTTCAGGTTGCCAATAGTTGGATTTAATTGGGCAATAGCTATTTTCATTTTTCCCTTTAAATAAACACCAATGGCTTATCTTTAAACGGTGCAAACGCTTCGGCATCAAACCGATACAAACTCGCTGGACGCCCCGCGCCGCGGGACACTTTTAATCCGGTATCGCATAAAAACCCTAACTTCAATAACCGAGCGCGAAAGTTAGAATAGTCGGAAAAGTTATCTCCTAAAACTGTCGTGTAAAGTTGATAAAGGTCGTTTAAAGTAAACAGTTCCGGCAAGACATCAAAAGCAATTGGACTATATTCCAATTTGTTACGCAGACGGCGATAACCATACTCTAAAATCTTGTTATGGTCAAAGCCTAATTTTGGCACTTGCTTGATGGGATACCAAGCAATCCCGCTAACGCCATCGGCGATTAATTCTGCTTCGGCAAATCGCACGAGGGCAAAGTAACTAACTGATAGATAACGCACGCCAAAACTATCGGGTGCTTCCCGGGGATCGCGACCGGGCCCGCCGAAGGTGTATAACTGTTCTAGGTACAGGTTATTCACCCTAATTTTTTCCGACAAAATGCGATAAGCAGCGTCTTCTAAAGATTCTCCATGACGCACCAGGGTTCCCGGTAAACACCACTGACCGAAAAACGGTTCGTCTGGGCGCATCACCAACAAAACCAACAGTCGATTTTGGGCGATATCGACTGAGAAAATCACGTTATCGACTCCGACTTTAAAGTCGGCTAAGTTTTGTTTGTTGACCGGATCTGCTATCTTTTTGGCACTGCGTCCTGGCATTCGTATAATTGGGTTTGATGAATGTAATTTTTCACGGTTGTAGTTAAGCTGGTCGGGTCTTGACGTTCGCGATATGCTGTGGAGGAAACATCGGGTGGGTTAAAATCGGCGATCGCAATCTTACCCCCCAGGCGCCTCAACGCCTCTAAACTGCTGTCCTCTACCAGATATCCTGATCTAGGAACGACCAGCAAATCGACTTGTCGCAACAATTCTTCAACTCGATACCAACGCGGTAACTGCTTGACTAAGTCTGAACCTATAATTAAGGTTAGCTCTGCATCAGGCCAAGCAGCATGAGCTTTGGTGACGGTTTCTAAGGTTCTGGGACTGCTGAGTTCTGGATGGAGGCTAATATTATGTCGGGGCGGATCTATTTCTGAAATTAATAATCTCAGCATTGTATGCCGATGTTCCAGCGGTGTTTGGTGCGATTTAAATGGGTTATCCGACGCCCAAACTGCTACCCAATCAAACTGTTGGGATAACCAGTTTATAATTGCTTGATGTCCGGATGTTGGCGGATCGGCACTGGTGCCAAATAAAGCGATTTTGGTCATTGGTGATTGCTAATTGCTAATTGCTAATTGCTAATTGCTAATTGGGGCATTTTTTCCTCGTGACCACGTAGCTGCCTGGGAACGCCATTACTGTTTACCCTCGTGACCACGGATCTGCCTGGGAACGCTATTACCTTTTTGGGTTTTTTGGGTTAGTTCTGCTAGGGATGCGGAAATTTCGATTGGTGGCGGGATGGGGTTATCTAGATGGCGGGTTTCTCTGGGAAGACTGGCAACGTTGTTGGCGGTGCGTTGTCTTATTTCTGCTAAGGTTTCGGGGGGTTTTACTCGCTGTCCTTGTTTGAAGACTAGCTGTAGTAGGGGATGTGAATCGGTTGAGGTTTCTGACATTAGTCCTAAGATATCTCTCCTAATTTCACTCGCTTCAAATGCTCGAAAAATTTGCTTGCGTCCGGGATATGTAACTTTACTGCTGGACTGTTTCATCGTAGGAATGCTATCAATTTCCACCAGTTTGTAGACGCCATTAACGGGGGAACCCGTTACCAGTTTTGTTCCCAATCCATATCCGTCAATGCCAGCACCGGCAGCTTTTAATCGCGCTATTTCCCATTCATCTAAGTCGCCGCTGGCAAATATAGGAACGCCTGGTAAAAGACTCCGCACCTGTTGCGACAAGGTTACCAAATCTCCCGAATCGAGTCGCACTCCCGCTAGTTGCATTTCCCCTGACTGCACTCTTTGGGACAATTTCTGCGCCGCTGCAACGGTATCGTAAGTATCGATTAACAAGGGCGCGCCGGGAAAATAACGGTGAAATGCCGTAAATGCTTCTGCTTCGCTGCCTTCTAATGCTGTCAGCGCCATTACTAATGAATGCGCCATCGTCCCGCTAGGTTTTTCACCCAATTTCAACGCTGCCAATACATTAGAAGTTGCATCTAACCCCGCCGCTAACGCCGCGCGCGCTGCCCAAAGCGCCCCTTGGGGACTAAAAGCGCGTCGCGTGCCAAATTCTAACAAGGTTGCCTCTGGTCCCGCTACATCTCGCATCCGCGCTGCTCGCGTCGCTATTAAAGTTTGATAATTGATCGCATTGAGCAGGTATGTTTCTACTAATTGCGCTTGCCATAAAGGTGCTTCCACCCGCAGCAAGGGTTCGTTAGCAAAAATAGCCGTTCCTTCCGCAACTGCCCAAACATCGCCAGTAAAGCGCGCTTCTGCTAGCAGCGACCAAAATTCTTCTGGGGCATGGGCAAATATACCCGTCGCTTTTAATGCTTCTATCTGTGTTTGACTAAAGCGGAATTTCTCTAAGTATTCTAAGGCTTGTTCCAAGCCCATAGCAATTAAATAACCGAACCTTTCTGGTAAGCGACGCACAAATAGCTCAAAACTTCCCGGTCGTCTATCCAACCCTTCGCCGACGTAGCAAGCTGCCATTGTCAGCTGATACAGGTCGGTCAACAAGCTGTTATCTTCGCAACTTACCGTAAGTTCCCGGTCTATCGCGCTTTGGGGTTGCTTGGGATCCCCCTCTTGCAGGCGGTTCCGGTCAGGGGCAATTCTCATAGCCCAGCTTCCTTGCGATCTAGGTTGCTTCAATTATAGTATTATTTACCATAATACTGTCAACTCGTTTTTCAAGAAACCCGATTTCTTAAAGAAACCGGGTTTCTGAATCCCAAGAAACCGGGTTTCTTACAGAAACCGGGTTTCTGAATCCCAAGAAACCGGGTTTCTTAAAGAAACCGGGTTTCTGAAGTTTACACAAGCAGGGGATATTGCATTTAAACGCAACAAATTAGCTCAAAGTCAGCAAAGTATTGCAAATATCTTTAAACAAGTGTTGCAAACCTACCCGATTGGGAACAAATTAACGATAATGAATCTACTGGCGGACTGCGACTTAACTCAAAAGCAGGAGCATGGTTATGGATATCACCAAAACAATTGAAAACATCTCCGAATATTTTTCTGGGGCATTAGCTCGCATTTTTGGCCCAACTGATGATAAGTATCCTCCTACTGGCGTACAACCTTTTGAAGGCGATCCTTATAAAGAAGGCGATAGCTCAGATTGGTAGGAAAAACGTTAATGGGTAATGGCTAATGGCTAATGGCTAATGGCTAACTACCTGATGACCAATTACCTATTACCTATTACCTATTACCCATTTATAGATGAAAATCAGTGGAGGATGCCATTTTTCTCCACTGATTTTTGGTATGATTAACTTGGTTTGACTTAACTTGGCTAACAAATTGCAGTTGAAAGACGATTAGCTTGGCCGTCACCTATCTGGCTGTTCTGGTAGATGCTTTAACATCTCATTTAGTGACGTTAAAGCAGGGGCTGACAACAGTGACAAAAAATCTGCCCAAATCTCCCTAAATCTCTGCAAAACCTGACTGATTGTAAAGATTTGCGAAGATTTAGGCCGACCAAACCAAGCAAAGCTCATAATTACACTCAACAG
>NZ_BLAY01000190.1 GCF_020521235.1 Microseira wollei NIES-4236
AAATTAGAATGCTAATTGCTAATTTTCTTGGGTTTATTAGCCATTAGCCATTAGCCATTAGCCAAATTAGAATGCTAATTGCTAATTTTCTTGGGTTTATTAGCCATTAGCCATTAGCCATTAGCCACATTAGAAGTCTAGTCCACCTTCGCGAGCCGCATCGGCGAGGGCTTTGATGCGACCGTGGTAAAGATTGCCACCTCGGTCAAATACAACCTTGGTAATGCCAGCTTCGAGGGATCGCTGGGCCACCAACTTGCCTACCTCATTAGCAGCAGACATATTAGCCCCAGAGGATAAACTGGATTTGAGGTTTTGCTCCAACGTGGAGGCAGCCACCAGGGTATGTTGCTTGGTATCATCTATTACCTGAGCATAAATATGCTCGTTGGAACGGAAGACTGCCAACCGAGGACGTTCTGGGGTGCCATTGACCCGGCGACGGATGCGTTCGTGCCGCCGCTGTCTTGATTCTTTGCGTGTTAGTTTCATTACTACTTCTTACCTGCCTTACCAGCTTTACGTCTGACAAATTCACCGGCGTAGCGAATGCCTTTGCCTTTATAGACTTCTGGCGGACGGACGGCGCGAATTCTAGCCGCCAAGTTCCCCACTATTTCTTTGTCAATGCCGTTGACGATGACGTTAGTGTTGTTTTCCACCGCCATCTGAACACCAGCGGGGGGTTCGATCCGGACTTCGTGGCTGTAACCTACAGTTAAAACGAGATTGCGACCGTCAACCCGCGCCCGGTAACCAACGCCCTGAATTTCCAGCCTCCTAGTAAAGCCAGCCGCAACCCCTTCGACCATGTTGGCAACTAGGGTGCGGCACAGACCGTGGAGTTGACGGGCGCTGCGGGAGTCATTCCGCCGCAAAACCTTGAGGGTTGCTCCTTCTTGTTCCAGAGCGATCGCATCTGGCAAAACTCTAGATAGTTCGCCCTTTGGCCCAGAAACGGCAATATTCTGACCATCAATTGCCACTTGTACCTTCGCGGGAACCGCGATCGGACGCTTACCAATCCGAGACATAACTCACCTGAATTGCTAATTGCTAATTGGTAATTGGTAATTGGTAGTTGGTAATTGCAGATTTGAGATTGCAGATTTAATTTAAAACCTAAAATCTAAAATCTAAAATTCCCGATTACCTATTACCAAATGTAGCAGAGGACTTCTCCTCCCAAACCTTGACGACGGGCTTCCCGGTCCGTCATGATACCGCTCGAAGTGGAGATGATGGCGATGCCAATGCCGCCGAGGACTCGCGGTAACTCCTTGCGATTCGAGTACACGCGCAGACCGGGCTTGCTGACTCGTTTCAGCGCCGTGATAATAGGCTGGCGATTTTTTCCCTTGTATTTTAAGGCCACCACCAAATTGCGCTTTACTCCTTCTCCATCTTCAGAATAATCAGCGATAAAGCCTTCATCTTTGAGGACTTTAGCAATGCTGCGGGTCATCTTAGTAGATGGAATTAAAGTTGTTTGATGCCGCGCTTGAGTCGCATTGCGAATGCGCGTTAACATATCTGCTATTGTGTCGTTCACCGCCATCTTTTTCTCCTTATTGATCCCGGAAAGGCATCCCCATTTCTTTCAGCAAGGCTCGGCCTTCTTCGTCAGTATTGGCAGTTGTGATGATGGAGATGTCCATGCCGCGAATTTGGTCAATTCTGTCGTATTCGATTTCGGGAAAAATCAACTGCTCTCTGATCCCCAAGCTGTAGTTACCGTGACCGTCGAAGCTTTTGGGGCTGATGCCGCGAAAGTCGCGAATGCGGGGCAGGGCTAGGTTAATCAGCCGGTCTAGAAAGGCGTACATGCGATCGCCCCGCAGGGTAACCATGATGCCCACAGGCATACCTTGGCGAATTTTGAAGCTGGCGATCGCTTTTTTCGCCCTCGTCACCACAGGTTTTTGACCGGCGATCGTGGCAATTTCGGTCAAAGACGATTCGAGTGCCTTAGCATTATTCGCCGCTTCTCCTAAGCCTCGGTTAATCGTAACCTTCACCAGCTTCGGCACTTGATGGATATTCTGGTATTTGAACTGCTCCATCAGCTTCGGGACAATCGTTTCTTGATACTGAGATTTGAGTCGTTGAGTCATCTTTAATCTTTATCTCCCCTGGGCGTGGTCAGGGATCTTGTGTAGTTGCTAATTTCAGATTTTAGATTTTAGATTTTAGATATTCTTTCAACCTACAATCCAAATCTAAAATCCGAAATTATTTGTCGATAATTTCACCAGTCTTCTTCAGCATCCGCACCTTTTTACCAGTTTCGGTAAAGGTATAGCAAACGCGACTGGCAACGTTTTGCTTGGTGGAATAAAGCATCACGTTCGAGCTATGGATAGGAAATTCCATCGTAGCAATACGACCCGATTCCCCTTCCTGCTTTGGTTTGACGTGCTTGGTTTTGATGTTCACCCCTTTAACGATTACTTTGCTGAGCTTGGGATAAACGCTGAGGATTTCACCAACCTTGCCTTTATCTTTGCCAGAAATAACCTGAACGGTGTCGCCTTTTTTGACGTGCATTTTGTACCGTTTAGGGGTATCAGAACCCTTACGAGTATTTGCCATTAGAGTACCTCCGGAGCGAGGGACACAATTTTGGTGTATTTATCGCGCAACTCCCGCGCCACGGGGCCAAAAACGCGGGTTCCCCTGGGGTTGCCATCGTTGTTGATAATGACCGCCGCATTATCGTCGAAGCGAATGCTCATACCGCTATCGCGACGGATATTTTTCTTAGTGCGAACGATGACCGCCTTCACCACATCTGACTTTTTCACCGCCATATTAGGAAGGGCGTCTTTAACAACAGCGATAATCACATCGCCGACAAAACCGTAGCGGCGGTTACCCGCTCCTAAGACCCGGATACACATTAATCTTCGGGCGCCGCTATTGTCTGCAACGTTGAGGTAAGTTTGAGGTTGAATCATAGCGCGTGGTAATTGGTAATTGGTAATTGCTAATTGCTAATTGCTAATTGCTAATTGGTTCTTCTTGCCATTAGCCATTAGCCATTAGCCATTACCCGTTGAACTGAGAATTTCTGCTACGACCCAGCGTTTGGTTTTGCTCAGAGGTCGGGTTTCCTGGATGCGGACGCGATCGCCCTCTTTGCACTTATTTTCTTCGTCGTGAGCTTTATACCGCTTTGTATTAACCATAATTTTCCCGTACTTGGGGTGGGGAGCGCGGTTTTCCACTGCCACCACTACGGTTTTATTCATCTTGTCGCTGACCACGAGGCCAACTCGTTCTTTAACTGCCATCGCTACCGATTCCTATGATTGTGCAACCGATTCTTGTGGGGAAGAGGCTTTAGCCTTTTGACGTTCGCCTTCTACAGTCATCAACTGCGCTAGCCGGTGTTTGGCGTGCCTGAACTGGTGGGGCTTTTCTAATTGGCGAGTTGCCTTTTGCAAGCGCAATTGAAATAGTTGCTGCTTGACGGCGAGAATTTGTTCTGCCAGTTCCTCATCGCTCAAATTTCTGGCGTCTTCGATTTTGGGGAGCGGCATAACTTATACAGTCTCCTCAGTGCGCATGATAAACTTCGTTTTGATTGGCAACTTGAACGCCGCCAAACGCATTGCTTCGCGGGCGATTTCTTCAGTCACGCCCGTAATTTCAAACAAAACCCTTCCTGGCTTAATCACTGCCACCCAGAATTCCGGCGAACCTTTACCAGAACCCATCCGGGTTTCTGCGGGGCGCATCGTTACGGGTTTGTCGGGGAAAATTCTAATCCAGATTTTGCCACCCCGGCGGATATAGCGGGTCATGGCACGACGGCTGGCTTCGATTTGACGGGAGGTAATCCAAGCTGGTTCTAAAGCTTGGAGGCCATATTCGCCAAAGTTGAGCGAACTGCCTCGCGTGGCTAAGCCGTTCATGCGCCCGCGCTGTTGTTTGCGGAATTTAGTTCTTTTAGGACTTAACATGGCTTGTCATTTGCTCATCGCTAATTGCTCATTGCTAATTGCTCATTGCTAATTGCTAATTGCTACTTTTTAGTTAACCGTTAGCTGTTAGCTATCAGCGATTAGCTATCCCTCGTTAGAACGGTCTTCAAATTGCTGCCGCCGTTTGCCAGAGCGACGACGAGGCGTTCCGGGAGCCGCAGATGGAGCGATTTCCTCCTGTCCCGGAATGATTTCGCCCTTGAAGATCCAAACTTTGATGCCAAGAATACCGTAAATGGTTTTGGCGGTGCGGTAAGCGTAGTCGATGTCTGCCCGTAAGGTGTGCAGCGGCACCCGACCTTCCCGCGTCCACTCGGTGCGAGCGATTTCTGCCCCGTTCAGCCGACCGGAAACTTGCACTTTAATCCCCTGTACGCCCGCTCTCTGGGCGCGTTGAATCGCCTGACGGACGACGCGGCGGAAGGAAACCCGGCGCTCTAGTTGTTGCGCGATGTATTCGGCAATCAAGCCAGCATCTGCATCGACGCGAGCCACTTCTACAACGTTAATCCGGATCTGGCGTTGACCGCCGAGTTTTTCTTGGAGTCCCGTTCTCAGGGTTTCAATCCCCGTCCCGCCCCGACCGACGACAACCCCTGGTCGCGCGGTGCGAATTTCTAAGTCGATTTGATCTGCTTTGCGCTCAATCCGCACGGCGGCAATCCCGGCATTACTCAGGTTTTTTTCGACGTAATTGCGGATTTTGTGGTCTTCTTGCAAGATTTCGGGGTAGCGCTCTGGACTGGCGAACCAACGAGACTGGTGTTCTTGAGTAATGCCCAGGCGAAACCCGACTGGATTAATTTTTTGTCCCACGAATGCGTCCTCAATATAATTTTAGATTTTGGATTTTAGATTTTAGATTGGATGGAATTGTTAATAGCAATCTGAAATCTAAAATTTGCAATCCTTTGATTATTCTTCCGCTTCAGCAACGGCGATGGTAATGTGGCAAGTTGGCTTGCGGATCTGGTAAGCGCGGCCTTGCGCCCTGGGGCGGAAACGCTTTAAGCTTGGCCCGCCATCGGCGTAGGCTTGACTGATGATCAGTTTGGCTGGGTCTTTCCCGGCGTTATGCTCGGCGTTAGCCACTGCGGATCTCAGCACGGTGAGGATAGGTTCGCAAGCCCGGTAGGGCATAAATTCGAGAACGATCAGCGCTTCCCGATAGGAACGCCCGCGAATTTGGTCGAGTACCCGACGCACCTTAAACGGGGACATGCGGATGTAGCGCGCGATCGCTTTAATTTCTTTCGTATCGGTAGCCATAAGTTTCTCCTTCTGCTAATTGCTAATTGCTAATTGCTAATTGTTCTGACTGGCTATTAGCCATTAGCCTCGTTCCCACAGCTTCTGCCTGGGAACGCCATTAGCCATTTTATCGACGGGCTTTTTTATCGCCTTTGGCGTGACCCCGGAAGGTGCGAGTCGGGGCAAATTCGCCCAATTTGTGTCCGACCATCTGCTCGGAAATAAAGATCGGCACGTGAGTGCGACCGTTGTGGATAGCGATGGTGTGACCTACCATTTGCGGCAATACCGTTGAAGCCCGCGACCAAGTTTTGATCACTTCTTTTCTGCTTTGAGCATTCAATTTTTCAATTTTGCTCATCAGACTATCGGCGACGAACGGCCCTTTTTTAAGAGAACGACCCATAGGATTTTGGATTTTGGATGCGTGGATTTTCACTGGTTAGATTTTCGATTTTGGATTAAACAGTTTTTCGTCTTAAACTCTTGGCATTTTTTGACTTGTAAAAGTCAAATCCAATTCTTCAATCCAAAATCTAAAATCTATTAGGATTCCCGACCGCCACGGCCCCGCTTGGAGGCTTTACGACGACGGCGGACGATCAACTTATTGCTTGGTTTGTTTGGTTTACGGGTTTTGGCTCCCAAGGTTGGCTTACCCCAAGGCGTGACGGGGCTGCTTCTACCGATGGGGGCGCACCCTTCTCCACCGCCGTGGGGGTGATCGACTGGGTTCATGACGCTACCTCTGACGTGGGGGCGACGTCCTTTCCAACGAGTCCGCCCCGCCTTACCCAAACTCAGGTTTCTGGCGTCGATGTTGCCCACTTGACCGATGGTGGCGTAGCACTCGCGGCGTATCATGCGGACTTCCCCAGAGGGCAGTCTGAGGGTGACGTAGTTGCCTTCTTTGGCGACAACCTGAGCGCTAGCACCGGCAGCGCGAACGATTTGTCCGCCTCGACCGATCTTTAACTCCACGTTATGCACCTGAGTACCCAAAGGAATGTTGCCCAGGGGCAAGGCGTTGCCGTCTTCTATGGGAGCATCGGGGCCGGATATAATCGTTGTCCCGACTTTCAAGCCGTTGGGATGCAAAATATAGCGCTTTTCGCCATCTTTGTAGAAAAGCAGGGCGATGCGAGCGTTGCGGTTGGGGTCGTACTCGATCGCTGCTACTTTGGCAGGGATGTTGTGCTTGTCGCGGCGAAAATCGATGATGCGGTAAAGGCGCTTGTGTCCGCCACCTTGGTGACGGCTGGTAATAACGCCTCGGTTGTTGCGACCTTTGGCGCGGTGAACTGACTTGACAAGCGATTTTTCTGGTTCGCTTTTGGTAATTTCACTAAAGTCGGAAACGACCGCTTGCCGCGTACTGGGCGTATAGGGTCGATAAGAACGTGTGCCCATAACAATGTCTGCTTTTTCGATGGGTGAATTAAACGCCGTTCGCTGCAAGATTTCAGATTTCAGATTTTGAATTTGAAATTAGAAATCTCAACTCGATTACACTTCAGGGAACAAGACCTTTCTGATTATTTCTGCGTCTGATTCTGCCAAGGTGACAACTGCTCTTTTGTATTGCGGCTTGTACCCCAGGAATTTACCAACCCGACGTTTTTTCCGAGGTGGGTTTTGGGTATTAACCGCTACAACTTTCACCTTAAACAGTTGCTCGATCGCCGCTTTAATTTGCGGTTTACTTGCCTTTGGCACCACTTCAAACGTGTATTTGTTTTGCTCCATGAGCATGGTGGCTTTTTCGGTCAAGATGGGGCGACGGATCAAGTCTGGCAGCGTGCGCGGATCTAATTTATTCACCGTAGACCTCCTGAATTTTTGCCATAGCAGCGGCTGTGGTGACGATTTTGTCGGCATTGAGCAGATCGAACACATTCAAATGCGTGGCTTGTATCATTTTTAGATTGCCGATATTGCGAGCCGACAAATATACTGTCTCGCTTGCCTCGTGCAGGATTAACAATACTTTGGCCTCGGGTTCTACGCCCCAGCGCGCGATTGCACTTGCCAATTCTTTTGTTTTTGGGCGAGGCAGCTTTTCCCCAAACTCCTCCACTACAATCAAATCTGCCTCTCGGCTAATCAGCGCCGTCCTCAATGCTAACCGCCGTTCCTTGCGGTTCATTTTGATGTTAAACTCTCTCGGTTTTGGCCCAAAGATAACGCCGCCGCCCCGCCATAATGGCGAACGAATCGACCCGGCACGGGCGCGCCCCGTTCCTTTTTGCCGCCAAGGTTTGCGACCCCCACCTCTAACTTCCGAGCGAGTTTTGGTGCTGGCATTTCCCTGGCGCGCATTATGCATTTGGCGGACTAATGCCCGGTGGACAATATGTGCCGCGTTTTCTTCTTTTGCTACCTTCAACTCCAGGCTGACTTGCTGCCCGGTTTCTTGCCCGTCCCAGTTTCGTACTACGCAGTTAACCATATTTTTCCCCAGTCCTGTTACCACTGCTTGGATCGGAGGATTGGGGCTTTTGCATCAGCCCCACGATCTCAAATCCACAGCTCTCAACTCTAAAATTTAACGACCCACTTTTTTGGCTGGTTTAATGCTGAGCAAAGCACCTGGTTTACCAGGAACCGCGCCTTTAATCAGCAGCAAATTGCGTTCGGTATCGACCCGCACAATCGTCAGCTTGCGAATCGTCACTTGCGACCCGCCCAAACGACCTGCCATCCGCTTACCGGGATAAACCCGCCCTGGTGTGGTTCCCGCACCCGTGGAACCGGGCAAGCGGTGATTTTTGGAACCGTGCGCCATTGGTCCGCGTTTAAAGTTGTGGCGTTTCTGATATCCGGCAAACCCTTTACCGATACTCGTCCCGGTCACGTCTACGATTTGACCAGGGGTAAAAATATCTGCTGTTATTGCCTGACTCAGCTGGTACTCCCCCGTATTTTCTATACGGTACTCGTGCAGGTGACGCACGGGCATAGTATTTGACTTCGCCAGGTGTCCCAGTTCCGGCTTTGTCAGCGCCTTGGGCTTCACTTCGCCGTAGCCAACTTGGATTGCCCCATAACCATCGGTTTGAGGCGTCTTGATTTGTGTAATCGGGCATGGGCCAGCTTGAACGACGGTGACAGGGATAGCTCTCCCTTTGTCGTCAAATATTTGGGTCATGCCCAGTTTGGTGCCGAGGATACCGATAGACACAGTACCTGGTCTCTCCTTTTTTACTCACTACAATCAATCGGATGCGGATATTCCGCGCTTCCGCTTATTTATATAAGATGGGCAGCTTTTACCACCCTCAGTTTTTCCCACACCTTAACTACCCCCAACGGGAGTAACTCAGGTCAGAAAACTTTTTTGCGGGAATGTCAGAAGACTAATCTTTTAACTACTTACCGCTGGACTGGCTCCAATCGCCGGTTTTACCCTTTTGGAGACGGCTCCAGCCGACAAGCACATCCCTGCTTTTTCAGACGCTAAAATCCTTGCGCTGGCAAGGTTTTTAGTTAGCTAATCTTGAAGCTGTGAGAAGGCCAAGCACTAGCTGGGGGCATTTCCTGGCACCAGGACTTAAACAGCTTGCTGCTTAGTATCCCTTTTAGGCCAGATTGACATGTGGCTATTTGGTTGACTTGACAGCTTCCCTCACATTTGGTTTAAACTGCTGGCTCTTAACAGGAGCAGGAATAAAATATTCTTGCTCAACCTATCTGGTCTATGCCCAGATTTTAGAGCCTTCAAATTTTAGCATCGCTCTCTGCCGAGAACGACGAGCGATCAAATTTTAGCCACAATCAATCAATATAGCCGATTTGTTTAAGTTTGTCTAGTGCGTGACAGATTTTTTCTATCGCGTTGGGTTCTGGCGGGGGTACGTTCCCGACTACAATAGCGTTATATGTAACGTTTTCCTAAGCCATCTGGCTGCAAGTAGTAAAACTTTAGGCGGGATATGAGCTTGACTAAATAGCCAAATACTTTACTAAAGTTAATCATAATTATTTATAGCGATAATTAATATTGACATTGTTGTAATTTTATGGTATATTTACCAAGAATGCCGAAAACCAAGGCTGAAAATCTTCTGGTTGGCAAACCAGTAGCTGCGCTGCAAAACTAGCCAGCCTATAAAAAGGTGGAACGGGAGACCACGATTCGTTAAATTGGCTGAAAATAACGGTTGAACAATGGCTAAAAGCTGCAAAAACAATTGTTAGATCGCCTGGAAAAAATAGGGTGGGCTACACGCGAATCTCCTAGTGGACAAGTTGGAGCAGACTCCCTTGATTGAAGCAGGAAGCAGACCCTCTAGAAAGTACTTATAGTTGAATGTTAAACTTTAGATAAGTTTAGCAAAGTTTTGTGTAGCACGCAAAAATATGGCACTGATCGCAACTGGCAACCAATTGCTCCGGGATCTGGAAAAGTCGGGCGCTTTAGGCGTCTACGTGCCTTTAGAGGGAGGGTTTGAAGGTCGCTACCAGCGGCGGCTGCGGGCAGCAGGTTATACTGCTTTGAACATCACCGCCAGAGGACTGGGGGATGTGGGGATGTATTTAACCGGGGTTCACGGGGTACGCCCGCCCCATTTGGGTAAAAAAAGCCTTGGCACCGGCGCAGCAGTTGGGTATGTTTACTACGTGCCGCCGATTGTGAATACTCAACTGGAACAACTGCCACCCAAGTCTAAGGGTTTGCTGCTTTGGATAATTGAGGGCAATATTCTTTCCCGTCAGGAAGTTGAGTATCTGGCGAGTTTGCCCCAGATGGAGCCAAAAGTCAAAGTCGTGGTAGAAATGGGAGGCGATCGCTTCTTCCGCTGGATGCCCCTTAAAGATACTTTGGCTGCAGCTTAGGTTGGCAATTGAAAGCAGGGGAGATGGGGAGATGGGGAGATGGGGAGATGGGGAGATGGGGAGATGGGGAGAATGTAAATTCAAATTCCCCTGGACCTCTACCCACCTGCCCACCTGCACACCTGCCCACCTGCCCACCTGCACACCTGCCCACCTGCCCACCTGCACAACTGCCCCATCTCCTCTCAGTTTTGATACCTTGGAATAAAGACTGAGCTAATAGGGAATACTCCGATGCTGGAAAACCGAGATTATACTTTAATTATCGACAAAAGCGGCAGTATGTCGGTAAAAGACCAGCCGGGTGGCAAAAGCCGTTGGGAAGTTATGCAAGAGTCAACCGTAGCTTTAGCTAGCAAGTGCGAAGAACTTGACCCGGATGGCATCACGGTTTACTTATTTTCAGGTCGCTTTAAACGCTACGACAATGTGACCTCTGGCAAAGTATCGCAAATCTTCGCAGAAAATGAGCCTTCTGGTCGTACTGACTTGGCAGGTGTGCTTCAAGATGCTACCAACAGTTACTTTCACCGCAAAGCCACCCAGCAGGCAAAGGCGAATGGAGAAACTATTTTAGTTGTCACCGATGGCGAACCGGATGACCGCAAAGCCGTGATGAAAGTAATTATAGAAGCGTCTCGCCGCCTGGATAAAGATGAAGAACTGGCAATTTCCTTCGTTCAAATTGGCACTGACGCCCAAGCAACCAAGTTTCTCAAGATTTTGGATGATGAATTGCAAAGTGCTGGTGCTAAATTTGACATCGTTGACACTGTGACGATGGATGACATGGAAGAAATGACACTGCGAGAAGTGTTACTCAATGCAATTGTTGATTAAATGGTTAGAGTATGGAATCTATGGATGATTTATTAGCTCAGCTTAAAGCTGAGTATGAGGAAAAAGATAATCCTAAAAAACCGCCAAAACAGCAGCCGTTGCCGATAGAATCAAGTACAGAAATTACCGTCGTACCGACCGATCAAACTCAGGTGTCGCCAACAACAAGTTTCCTCTCGCGCTCTGAGTCACAACTATTAGCAGACATTAAATCAGAGTTTGAAGCACAGGAAAAAGCAGAAGCATTGACAAGACAGCAACAGTCGCAAGCAGAAAAACGGCGACTAAAATCAAGTCCACAACTTCCCGTTTTACCAAATCATCAAACTCAGCTGTCGCGAACAACAACTTTCCTCTCGCGGTCTGAAGAACAATTATTAACTGACCTCAAATCAGAGTTTCAAGAGCAGGAAAAAGCAGAAGCGCTGAAAAGACAGCAACAGTTGCAAGAAGAACAGCGGCGACAAGAACAAATTAAGCAACAACAAAAGCAAGCATTAATTCAGGAAGCTGAGCAGTGGTTGAAAAAGTTAAAGCCGCGTTCAGAGGAAGGGTTATGGTTTGAAGAGTTTGCTTATGGTTATCCTTCTAAATTAGAGGCGGCAATTGATTATTTGCAAGCTTTGAAGGAAGTTCAATCTTGACAAATTATATCAAATCCGGTGGCAGGGTAATTGGGAATTGGTAATTGGTAATTGGTAATTGCCCCTACACTGAGTAATTACTGTACAACCGGAAACTATATTATCTGTAATTTAGTTAATATGCTCGCCCCGGTTTCTGGTTTTTTGAGGGGCATTTTGCGGTAAGTAGATGCAGATAAGGCAACAGAAACCCGGTTTCTGTAAGAAACCGGGTTTCTGCGATCGCTTAGATAAAAAATTAATTTTTCTTAATATAAACAACCCATAATCTGAAAATTCGTATACTCTGGAGATAGAAACGATTACAAATGGGGTAATGTTTTATGGTAGAAAACCGCGATTACACATTAATTATTGACAAAAGTGGCAGTATGTCAACCCCAGACCAACCGGGCAGTAGAACTCGCTGGGATACTGCCCAAGAGTCTACCTTAGCGGTAGCGAGAAAATGCGAACAGTTCGATCCAGATGGAATTACGGTTTACTTGTTTTCCGGTCGCTTTAGACGCTATGACAATGTAACTTCCAGTAAGGTGGCGCAAATATTTCAAGAAAACGACCCTTCTGGCACGACTAACTTAGCCGCTGTACTCAAGGATGCTACTGATAGCTATTTTCAACGCAAGGCGGCGGGTCAAACTAAGGAAAATGGCGAGACAATTTTGGTGGTGACAGATGGGGAACCCGATGACCGCAAAGCAGTAATGCGAGTGATTATTGAAGCATCACGCCAGATGGAAAGAGATGAAGAACTGGCGATTGCTTTTATCCAAGTGGGCGGCGATCCTCAAGCAACCAAGTTTCTCAAAGTTTTGGATGATGAGTTACAAGGTGCTGGGGCAAAGTTTGATATTTGCGACACCGTAACCCTGGATGATATGGAGGGCATGACCCTAGCTGAAGTGCTGTTGAAGGCTATTACGGACTAGCAGGGAGAGGGTGAAGCAAGGAGATAAAATTTAGGGTGGCAGGCAAAAATTGTCTCTCTCAGGACTTACGCAAGGGCGTTCGTATCACCAAAGTTTCAAGCTGCTTCCGCGAGTGGGGAAGGGAGGCATATCTCTAGTTTCCACCCGACGACGCGAGGATCGTATCACCAAAGTTTCAAGCTGCTTCCGCGAGTGGGTCGGGTGTGCATATCTCTAGTTTCCACCCGACGATTTTTCAGAGAAACTTTGGTTTTGCGTAAGTCCTGTCTCTCTTGCTTTGCCCCTACATAGAATTTTGGTAAAGGTGGAAAATTAATTGCAGGCAGGAAACAAATATGGGTATGGAAGACCGGGATTACACGTTAATTATTGACAAAAGTGGCAGCATGTCAACTCCAGATCAACCCGGTGGGAGAAGTCGCTGGGATGCTGCACAAGAGTCTACTTTGGCATTGGCGAGAAAATGCGAACAGTTTGACTCCGATGGTATTACTGTTTATCTGTTTTCCAGCCGATTTAGACGCTACGATAATGTCACTTCTAGTACGGTCGTGCAAATTTTCCAAGAAAACGATCCGGCGGGGAGTACTAATTTAGCGGCGGTGCTGCAAGATGCTACCAATCGCTATTTTGAGCGTAAAGCAGCCGGTAAAACGAAGGCGGGTGGCGAGATAATTTTAGTTATTACCGATGGGGAACCTGACGATCGCAAAGGGGTAATGCGAGTAATTATTGAAGCATCTCGCCGGATGGATAGAGATGAGGAACTGGGAATTTCTATGATTCAAGTCGGTGCGGATGCAACGGCGAGTCGGTTTTTGAAGGCGTTGGATGATGAACTGCAAGGCGCTGGTGCTAAGTTTGATATCTGCGATACAGTCACGATTGACGATATGGCAGATATGACGCTGGCGGAAGTTTTGATCAATGCGATCGCTGACTAATAACTCAAGTTGCTAGTTCTCTCATGCATAGCGGCTAATAGCTAATGGCTAATGTCAGGAAAAATGCTATATTAGTAAGCTGATCTCCCAATTAGCAATTAGCAATTAGCAATTAGCAATTAGCAATTAGCAATTAGCAATTAGCAAAGGGCAGGGGGCATAGGTTGCTTCATGCCTCTCCCTCCCCTGCAAAAAAAGCAAAGATTTGTTACTTTCGATTGATTTTTTCCTACGTGGACTTACGCAAACATAAAATACAGACGCTACCTGTAAGGGTAGGGTGGGAAGCCAAACTCTACGGATGGAGATTTTGCGTCAGTCCCGTGACTATTTTCCGCTTCAAAAAAATTTTCTCCATCCCCTTGCTTTATTTGCCCGGTCATAGCACATTGGTAATCATGCATCGCCAATTGTTTGAGGAACGTTTTAGCATATAAGGGTGACCAATCTGCACTTTCCCTTACATTCCTTAAGGGAGGGTCACTGGTTTAAGCTGATCTGCGGAGCCAGCTTCCAACACCTCCCTGCTGTTAGGAATCTAACTTTGGCCTATACCCTGGCAGGCGCTGACTGCATCGACGTTGCCGCAGATCCTGCTGTGATTGCGGCGGCGCAAGCAGCGCTACAAGTGGCGGGCGAGTTGGCTTCTGAGGCACAGAGGCGAGGATTTGGCTTCAAGAGTTTGCCTTGGCTGATGGTCAGCCTCAATGATGGTGAAGATCCTCATTTTCGCAAAGCAGAGTTTAATCCCACCCTATGTCCGGCGGACTGTCCCCGTCCTTGCGAAAAGATTTGTCCGGCAGACGCGATACGGCTGACGCCACGCTACGCGAACGCTTTCCATCTCCCCGGTAATAATTCTGGGGTGATCGATTCGCGCTGTTACGGGTGTGGCAGGTGTATTCCCGTATGTCCATACGATTTGATTTATACTCGTTCTTACGTATCGACGCCGGATGCGATCGCAAAACAAGTAGTGCCAACGGGAATCGACGCGGTAGAAATTCATACCCAGGTGGGGAGAAAGGCCGATTTTGAAAGATTGTGGCGTGCGATCGCGCCCAATCTCCACCGCCTGAAGCTGATCGCCGTTAGCTGTCCCGATGGGGAAGGATTAATTGAATACTTGAGGTCGCTTTACGAATTAATGGAACCTCTGCCTATTCCTCTCGTCTGGCAAACAGACGGACGCCCGATGAGTGGCGATATTGGTGCAGGCACTACCCACGCGGCGATCAAATTAGGTCAAAAAGTTCTATCCGCAGGATTACCCGGATATGTGCAATTAGCAGGAGGCACTAACAGCCACACGGTTATCAAGCTTAAGGCTGTAGGCTTGCTCAATCCAAGTTTGGGTAATGGGAAAGAAGACACGGGGACGCGGGGATGGGGGGACGGGGGGAATTTTCCAGTGACCTCTGATTCTCCTATGCCCGTCCCATGCCCCATGCCGGATGCCTACATTGCAGGAGTTGCCTATGGCAGCTACGCCCGCGTGCTTTTGTCACCCGTTCTAGACCTGTTAGAAAAAACCGCTATGAACGAAGACTGTCTCAGTCCACCCGATAACCAAACTGCGATGAATGCGCGCTTAGAAGACAACAGAGATCTTCTTTGGCAAGCTGTTGCTTACGCTCATTCCCTTGTTTCGCAACTTAAGTTACCCCAAGTTTCTTCAAACCTTCCTCTGTGAAGTAGGATTGTATTATGAATGTATTATTTCACCCCGATAGCTCCTCGCCCATGCTCTCCCTTGCCAAAACTTGAAGTTTCGTTGACCCATTAACCTTTTGTAACAACCTTGTTGATGCCAATAAATATGATGAGTCCTCACGGTACGACGCCTCCTGAAAACAAGCTGACTTTGGTTCAATCTTCAGTCCCTGTCGAAAACGTCGCCGTAGGAAGGACTTCAATTACAGACGATTTGAACAAATTGCTGGATATTTTGCCAGCAGAAATCCGCCAGCCCTTGGAAAAACACCACTTGCTCAACCGTTTAGTGGAAGTGGTGATGGATTTAGGCCGACGCCCAGAAGCCCGCTTCCCAGGGAAAACAGAATACCTGTCCGAGAAACCAGTTTCCCGCGAAGATTTGAATTATAGCATCCAACGGGTGGGAAATTTTAGCGGCGATAACCGCGCAGGCATCGAACAAACTTTGCACCGGATCAGCGCCATTCGCAATCGCAGCGGGGAAATTATTGGCTTAACCTGCCGCATTGGGCGAGCCGTTTTCGGAACGATTGGTATGATTCGCGACTTAGTAGAAACCGGCAAGTCGATTCTGATGCTGGGGCGTCCGGGTGTTGGAAAAACAACGGCTCTGCGAGAAATTGCCCGCGTTTTGGCAGATGAACTGGAAAAACGGGTGGTAATAATCGACACCTCCAATGAAATTGCGGGAGATGGTGACATTCCCCACCCGGCGATTGGTCGCGCCCGCCGGATGCAAGTCGCTCGTCCCGAACTCCAGCATCAAGTGATGATCGAGGCGGTGGAAAACCACATGCCGGAAGTGATCGTGATTGACGAAATCGGCACGGAACTAGAAGCGGCAGCTGCACGGACTATCGCCGAACGGGGCGTACAATTGGTCGGTACTGCCCACGGCAACCAAATTGAAAACCTGATAAAAAACCCAACTTTATCCGATTTGGTGGGCGGGATTCAAGCCGTGACTTTGGGGGATGAAGAAGCGCGCCGCCGGGGTTCGCAGAAAACGGTTTTGGAACGCAAAGCACCGCCGACGTTTGAGATAGCCGTAGAAATGCAAGAACGGCAGCGCTGGACGGTTCACGAGAGCGTTGCCGAGACGGTGGATACCCTGCTGCGGGGACTAACTCCTTCGCCGCAAATCAGAAGTGTAAGCGAAACTGGCGAGGTGAAAATTACCCGCGAGACAAAGAGCGCCCCAGTCGTAACTGCTGCGGTAACGTCATTGCGCCCGACGGGATGGCGCGCTTCCGGACAGATGACGCCGGTCAACAAAACCGCAGAACCAGAGCGATTTTCCCAGACGAATGATTTTGAGCGCTTGCTGAATGCCTCGACGTATCAGTTGAATGCTTTTGGTAAAAACGTAAGTGCTTCTGGACCGAATGGGGAAGATTTGCCGCTGCACATCTATCCTTACGGCGTCGGTCGGCATCAGCTGGACCAAGTGATCGAGATGTTGAAGTTGCCGGTAGTGCTAACCAAAGATATCGATGGTGCGGATGCGGTTTTGGCGGTGCGGACCCAGGTAAAAAATCATTCCAAACTGCGGCACATCGCTAAAGCGCGTCATATTCCCATCCACGCGATTAAGTCTGGCAGCATCCCTGAGATTACCCACGCCTTGCAGCGGATGTTGAATATGGACGATATCGCTATGCCGGAAACCCTCGATCTGCGGTTGTTTACCAAGAACGGCAGCGATGACGAACTGGAAGCTTTAGAAGAAGCTCGTTTGGCGGTCGAGCAAATCGTGATTCCCAAAAAGCAGCCGGTGGAGTTGTTGCCTCGTTGTGCCAACGTGCGGAAAATGCAACACGAACTGGTAGAGCATTACCGCCTGCGCTCGACCAGTTTCGGCGATGAACCGAATCGACGCCTGAGGATTTATCCAGCTTAAGGGAGCGGGTGTGCGGGTGTGTGGGTGAGCAGGTGCGCGGGTGTGCATGGGAAAATATAGATTCAAATTCCCCTCTGCTCACCTGCCCATCTGCCCACTTGCCCATCTGCCCACCTGCCCCCCTCTCCCCGATCTTCTGTAAAAATGCTTGACAAAATCCCTTAAGACACTGTTAATATAATAGAGGCGAACGCGATGGGGTGTCGCCAAGTGGTAAGGCATCTGGTTTTGGTCCAGACATTCCGAGGTTCGAATCCTTGCACCCCAGTTAAAAAAATAGATAGTGCTAATGGCTAATGGCTAATTGCTAATGGCTAGCTTGATTGGCAGCCTACCTCACTGTTAGGAAAGGGATCGTGGGAAGTATAGTTATCTGGAAGGCTGACGCGCTGGATACTTCACAGGCGGCAAGAATCTGCGATAACTAAGCTAAATCGATTCGAGAACAAGAAACAGCATGAGTGCGATCGCTCCTACAATTCTGGCTTTGGACTTTGATGGTGTAATTTGTGACGGTCTGATTGAGTATTTTCAGACTGCTTGGGGTACTTACTGTCAAATTTGGTCGCCTTCTAGTGAAACGCCGCCTCTGGATTTAGCGCCAAAGTTCTATCGCCTGCGACCTGTGATCGAAGTTGGTTGGGAAATGCCGGTGCTAATTCGGGCGCTGCTGCTGGGAGTGGCAGAGGAAAAGATGTGGCAAGATTGGGCGGGGATAAGCGAGCAAGTTGTCGGGGAGGAAGGTTTGCAGGCGGCGGATATTGGGGCGAAACTGGATCGGTTTCGGGATGAGTGGATTGAGCGGGATTTGGCGGGGTGGCTGAGTTTGCATCGATTTTATCCGGGTGTGGTGGAGAGATTGGGAAGTCTCCCCACCTCTGGTGTAAAACCGTACATTATCACCACTAAAGAAGGGCGCTTCGTGCAGCAATTGTTGCAGCAGGAAAATATAGACATGCCTTCTGGATCGATATTTGGTAAAGAGTGTAAGCGTCCGAAACACCAGATTCTGCGAGAATTAATTGCGGCTTCTGATGGAGAACCCGTTAGTATTTGGTTTATAGAAGACCGATTGAAAACTTTGCAATCGGTGGCAAAGCAGCCAGATTTAGATGATGTGAGACTTTATCTGGCTGACTGGGGTTATAATACGCAGGCTCACCATGAATTAGTGCGGGATAATCCTAGAATTGGGTTGTTGTCTTTATCTCAGTTTGCTGAAGATTTTTTTAATTGGGTTTAATATAGCGGGGCAGGCGGGACGCCCACCCCACAAGAGAGTGATGTTTCTTGTGGGGTAGGCATCTTGCCTGCCCACCTCACCCACAAGAGTGTAATTTTTCTTGTGGGGTAGGCATCTTGCCTGCCCACCTCACCCACAAGAGAGTGATGTTTCTTGTGGGGTAGGCATCTTGCCTGCCCACCTCACCCACAAGAGAGTGATGTTTCTTGTGGGGTAGGCATCTTGCCTGCCCACCTCACCCACAAGAGAGTGATGTTTCTTGTGGGGTAGGCATCT
>NZ_BLAY01000191.1 GCF_020521235.1 Microseira wollei NIES-4236
CGGCATCCGCATATTGTTGGGTTAATTAAAACACTTACTAACGCCGTGTCCCTACGCTTAATATTAAGGACACGGCATCCGCATATTGTTGGGTTAATTAAAACACTTACTAACGCCGTGTCCCTACTGTTAATATTAAGGACACGGCATCCGCATATTGTTGGGTTAATTAAAACACTTACTAACGCCGTGTCCCTACTGTTAACTGCCTAATGAAACATTCTCAGGGAAGCAAACTTTTGTCCCTCCCAAACCACAGTAACCACCGGGATTTTTAGCCAGGTACTGTTGATGGTAAGCTTCCGCATAATAAAATTCGGGAGCATCTAAAATTTCAGTGCTGATCTTTCCGTAACCTGCTCCTTTGAGCGCTTGATCGTAAGCAGCTTTTGATGCTGACGCCAGCTTTTTTTGCGACTGGGAATAGACATAAATTCCCGAACGATATTGCGTACCAACGTCGTTACCTTGGCGCATTCCTTGGGTCGGATCGTGACTTTCCCAGAACACTTTCAACAGTTGTTCGTAACTAATGACGTTCGGATCGTACACAACAAAAACAACTTCATTGTGACCCGTCATGCCCGTACAAACTTCTTGATAAGTGGGGTTTGGCGTCACTCCCGCAGCGTAGCCAACTGCGGTGGTATAAACTCCATTCAGTTGCCAAAATTTGCGTTCTGCACCCCAGAAACACCCCATGCCAAACATTGCCATTTCCATTCCCTCTGGAAACGGGGGCTTTAATCGATTACCGTTGACAAAGTGCGTCCCAGGGACTGGCATTTGTTCTGCCCGTCCCGGCAAAGCTTCTTCAGGTTTAGGTAGGGTTAGCTTTTTGCCAAATCCGAATAGCATAATTTACTCTGATCCTGATTTGTGAAATAAGTGTTTACATTACTTAATATAAGACTCTATGAGGATCGGCTTCAAGGAGAGTTGGCAGAACAAGCTCTCGCCTTTACAGCGGATTGTGCCTTTTGTGTAGCGGCAGCCTTAAGGCTGCCGCTACACAAAAGGCGCATACGGCTGCAATCTGCTATAATATCGTTGACCGTTGCTAAGGAATTACGACCTGTAGGGGCAATGAGCAATTAGCAATTAGCAATTAGCAATTACCAATTACCTTTTTTCAATCGGCACGTAGGGCATAGAGTGATCGCCGGTGTAAATTTGGGTGGGGCGGAAGATGCGGTTTTCTGCCAGTTGTTCGTTCCAGTGGGCTAGCCATCCGGCGACGCGAGCGATCGCAAATATCGGCGTAAACAAATCGGTGGGTATCCCCATTTTCCGATAAACCAACCCGGAGTAAAAATCGACGTTCGGGTAAATTCCCTTATGACTGAGTTTTTCCTCTATCACTCGCTCTAACTCCAGGGCGATGTCATAGTATTTGTCGTAGCCGAACTTTTCAAACAACTGTTCTGCCAGCTTTTGCAGAATCGTGGCGCGGGGGTCTTTGACTTTGTAAACTCGGTGTCCAAACCCCATAATCTTGGATTTGCGTTCGATGCAATTCTCGATGTAGGGGCGGACTTTTTCCACCGAGCCAATTTCTTCCAACATATCGATTACTTCTTCATTTGCCCCGCCGTGCAAAGGCCCTGCCAGGGTTCCTACGGCTGATGCTACTACTGCATAGGGGTCGGTTAACGTTGAAGCGGTGACCCGGGCGGAGAAAGTCGAGGCATTCATTGTATGCTCGGCATGGAGCGTCAGACAGATATCGAAAATCCTCGCTGCCAAGGGGTCGGGTTCCCGCTCGTTCAACATGTACAAAAAGTTGGCAGAATAGTCCAAGTCATCCCGGGGTTGAATCGGGTCGTTGCCTTTCCGCATCAGTTGGAACGCCGCCACCATCGTGGGAATTTTTGCCACCAGCCGCACCACCGCTTGACGAATGTAGCTTGGGTCTGGTAATGCGCGCCGCGAATAGAACAATCCCAAAGCCGCAGCGGAAGCTTGCAGCGCATCCATTGGGTGACCAGTTTCGGGAAAGCATTTCATCATGTCCCGGATGCGGTATTTAATCCGGCGGTGGTAGCGGATATCATGCTCGAAGGCAAGGAGTTCTTCCTTAGTGGGAAGTGCGCCCCAGATTAACAGGTAAGTGGTCTCAAGGAAGGTACTTTTCTCTGCGAGTTCTTCGATGTTGATGCCCCGATATTCCAAAATGCCCTTTTGTCCATCGACGTAACTGATACTGGATTGGGCAGCGGGGATGTTTTCTAAACCTGGTTTGTACTCGCAAATAGCAGTCATGTTGCCAGCCGTGGGAGGAGAACACTACACTCAGGTTACGTTACCAGAAAACTTGGGGAGCGATCGCATTTTCACCAGGATTATTTAACTTCTGGGGGGTGTGGGGGGCTATAAGTCCCGCGCTGTACCGCCTAGCAGTCAGCGTCGGCAGGATGTCACTACTTCATCTTAGAGCAGCAGCCGCGGCGGTACGAGCCAGAATAGGTAACTATGACCTACAGGCGAACCAGTTTCCGGCAATGTCAACCCGATAACGCCAGCTTTTTTGAGAATCAAACTCCCACGGGGACTGCCCCAAACCAGGGTTTCTGCCCAATTGCCCAAGTTAGGTTCGTGACCCACCAGCGCCAAGCAACTACCGCCTCCCTGGTGCCAGGTTTCTAGCCAGGGAAGCCAGTTATAAATGTCACCATCGAATCCTAAATAATCTGATTCTTCCACCTGGGATGATAGACCAGCAGTTTGCAAAATCAGGGCGGTTTGGCGCGCCCGAACCAGCGGACTGGTTAAAATCAAATCGAAGTGCAGCTTTAACTGGGAAAGTCGCTTTGCCATCTTTTTGGTTTTCTGCGTCCCCTCATCGGTCAGCGGACGCTCCTCATCGGTTTCGTAGCTTTCCGGCGCTGCTGCAATCCCGTGGCGAATTAAGTAAAGTTCCAGCATATTTCTATTTTGAATTTTAGATTCTAAATTTTAGATTGAATCTCAAATCTGAAATCTAAAATCTGAAATTCCCTACTTATTTACCAGGGGATTATCCTTGGGGTTGACCAATTTCAGCAGCTTTTGCTTGATTTGGCTATCAAACAACTGCCATTTCATCCGGGCGTACTCTGGATTCTCGTTGCTACCGCCCAAAAAACCCATCGGGATTTCAAACCCACCCGCCATCATGCGTCCGCCGCCGAAAAAGCGTCCCTGACTATCTTGACCAAACGCTTCTTTGATAAATTCATCCGGGTCTAAAGTCAGCTTAGTGGTTCGCAGGGACCCAATTACCACTTCCAATTCTTCATCTTCGTCGTGAACGATGCCGTAGACTACTGCCGTGTGGACGTTTTCTTCTGTCACTAAAAAGTCTGCTGCTTGGGGAATGGCATCGCGGTCATCGTAGCGCAAGTAACCCACGCCAGCAATGGAGAAGTTATTTTGCACCACGCGGTTTTTCAGACTGCGCTCGATCACGTCCATCACGCGGCTAGATCTGGTCGCCTGTAGCACGGCATTGAGCAACTGATGGTCGTAAAATCGACTCAGATAGGCTGCGGCTAAAAATTCCTCTTCCTGAGCTTGCCTCAAACCGTTGGTATCCGACCGCAAACCGTGCATCAGGGCGGTAGCGCACTTGACGTGATCGCCCACACTGCTATCAAAAGACAGCAACCCCGCTTGCAGGTATTGGGTCATAATCGTGGCAGTTGCCCGGATATTGGGGCGAATATCGGCAAATTCCGCCTGCAGATCGGCTTGCATTTGGTGGTGGTCGATCACCACTGTAGTGGGAATCCCCGCTTGCTGCACCAAAGGCATTAACTGGCTGGTCGTTCCTTGATTATCAATTAAGACAAAGCCGCTATAGGCGGATAAATCTTTATTTTTGAGCGTTTGGCTCGTCCAGCGTTGCGCCGGTAAGTTAGTAAGCTTAACCAGGGCAATATTTTCTTGATGGGAAAGGGCGCCCGCGTAAACGATGTCGCACCCGATATTGTATTGCTGGGCGATTAATTTATACGCCCAGGCACAGGAAAGGGCATCGGGGTCTGGGAAATCTTGCAGAATCACGATTTGACGCTCATCCCGGTGTCGCTCTAACGTTTGCTGTAGTAACGACGCCCTTTCCTGTGCCAGATTTTTTGCCGGTGACCATCGCTGCTCGGTTTGGTTTTTGGTGTCAGCGGGCAATGGCGTCGTCGCACGCTCCTTGACTGCATCGGTATCTTCTGCTACTGCAAGCGCCTGTGCTACTGTCAAACGGTCGAGCTGCTTCAGGGAACGAGATTGCATAGGTTCTGGGAATATAAATGTATGGTATAGAAACTTCACTCAACTCGGCGCGAAAGTGAATTGCTATACTTAGATCTTCGCAAAAAAATCGGCAAACAACATACCTCCACCGGGCGGCTAGAACCGTACACCAGAGGCGAGAAAACCCTCTACATCTCCCCTTTAACAAAAAACCTGCACAGGGGGTGCAGGTTTGTTAAATGCCGATCACATATTTGCGCCACTCTTGATGCGAACCGCTCTTGAGGTGTTTGGCGACTTCAAAGTATAGACTGCTATAGGGTTTGCGGGGCATATATCTCAGGGGCATGTTGGCTTCGACGGGGGTGCGGTTTCCTTTCTTTATGTTACATCGGACACAGGCTGTGACCATATTTTCCCATGTATCGCCGCCGCCCCGCGAGCGCGGATTTACGTGATCCAGTGTTAAGTCGTCACCCGTATAACCACAGTATTGACAAGTGTGGCTATCTCGATGCAATATATTTCGGCGGGTTAAAGGAATTTCCTTGTAAGGCACCTGGACGTAGTGTCGCAGTCGGATCACCGTTGGTAGCGGATATCCGGAATAAACGTACTTGCCGTTATGCTCTATTTGTTCTGCCTTGCCCTTAATCAATAGAATGACCGCTCGACGCCAGCTAGTGATGTTGAGTGGTTCGTAGGAGGCATTTAATACCAGAACCTTGCCCATTGGGTAGCGATAGACAAAAGCTTTTATCAGTGATGGTAACACAGTACCCTCTGGGTCTGTCATCTTTGTGCAGGGGTGCAGGGGAGCAGGTGAGCAGGTGGGTAGGTGCGATTGTAAGAGAGATTTAAGGAAAAATTATCGCTTACAGGGGAAAAGCAATTTTTATCAACTTAATTTGCTCACCTGCTCACCCGCTCACCCGCTCACCCGCTCCATTGCCAGTGCTTTCAATACTTCTTGGTCAATCGCTGCTAGTAAGCTCTCTGAACTGGAATATACACCGGGGGTGTAAGCGCGGGAACTCACGCCTTGCTGGGTTAACTCGCAGATTTCCCAGTCTTGTCGATTGGTTAAGTCCCAAAGCTCTACCGCATCAGCGGGGTCAAAACCCGGTTGTGCCATTGTATTGGGGTCGAATAACCATTCGCAAACAATGCGCGTTTGGTTCGGACTTTGGGGCCATAATGTATGAAACATTACATAATCCGGATGAAGGCTGAGCAATAAATTGGGGAAAATTGAATAATAGTAAACTCGTTTTAAGTCTTCTCCACCCACTTCGCCTAAAGGTTTTCCGCAACGCTTACCGCTGATTGTCAGACTAAGGGCGTTATCGTTAAGTTTCATAAATCCCCCCAGGATAGCGCCAGAAAATAAATCGTTTTCGCCGCTGCGATAGAAAGACATTTGAGCAAGTTTTGGATGCACGAGGGGGCAATGATAGCATTCGGAATAATTCTGAAGTATCAGTTTCCAGTTTGCTTGGATGTTGTATTCGATGCGTTGAGCAACTCGAAGTTTGGGCAAATGCCACTGGGTAAATTTATTAATTAACGGCGCAAAGGCGTTGGCGAAGGGTTCGGGATTGGGTGCGAGGTTGAGAAAGAGAAATCCTTCCCATGTTTCTATTGCCACCTTGTGCAGCGGGTAATCTTCTTTGCAGAAATAGTCTAATTCGTTCATTAATGGTGCTGCATTTAATTCTCCGTCTAAGTTATAACTCCAGGCATGATAGGGACAGGAAATTGTATTGTTAAAAGTTCCTTGAGATTGCTGGCATAAGCGCGTGCCGCGATGTCGGCAGACGTTATAAAAGGAGCGCACTTCGCCGTTGTTGTTGCGGACTACAATAATACTTTCAGTGCCAATATTAACGAGCAAGTAGTTACCTGGGTGGGGAATTTGTTCGCCACGTCCGATGCATAACCAGCGGGAGTTGAATATGCGCTCTCTTTCTCGCTGGTAAATTTCTGCGGATGTGTAGTATTCTCCCGGTAGGGTTTTAGCACCGGCAATTAAGGTTGATGCTGTTTTGTGAAATTGGGTCATTGCTAATTGCTAATTGCTAATTGCTAATTGCTAATTGGTAATTGCTAATTGCTAGAATATTTTCTCTCATTCAGTAAATATGTTGTCATTTCGCCTTTGCCTTTGACTTGGATGATGCCTCGGTGTTGAAAATGATACTTATGCTGTAATAATTCATAAGTGAAACCAGATACTTGGATGTGACCGGGGATGCCTTGGGATTCCATACGACTGGCAATATTGACAGTGTCGCCCCAGAGGTCGTAAATAAACTTTTTAATACCTATGACACCTGCAACGACAGGACCGCTGTGAATGCCGATGCGGATATTTAAGGCGATGCCGGTGGTATTGGTAAATTTTATGATGGCTTGTTGCATGTCTAGCGCCATTTCTGCGATCGCTTCTGCATGATCGCCTCTCGGCATCGGTAAGCCAGAGACTACCATGTAAGCATCGCCTATGGTTTTAATTTTCTCCAATCCATGGCGATCGGCTAAATGGTCAAAGGCAGAAAATATTTGATTGAGTAAGTTTACCAATTCTGTGGGAGCAATGCGGGATGATAGTTGGGTAAAGCCAACAATGTCGGCAAATAAGACGCTGACTGACTCGAAACTATCGGCGATTGAACCTTGCTCTTGCTTCAGGCGCTGTGCGATCGCTTCTGGTAAGATATTCAGCAGCAGTCGCTCGGATTTTTCTTGTTCGAGGCGCAAAGCTGCTTGAGCTTTTTTGCGATCGCTTGCTTCCATCGCCAAGGATGCCATATATCCCAAATAACTGGCAAAGTTTTCTTCTTCCAGCGTCCACTCGCGGGGATATCCGACATGTTCGTGACATAATACTCCCACGGTTCGTTTACCCAACCGAATCGGCACATCTAACATCGAGTATATCCCCAATGAAGGTAGATAAGACGCCGCAAACTCGCAAGTGCGAGGATCCGTATGTGCATCATTGGCTGCGATCGCTCGTTCTGCGGCTTCCAATGCTTTAAAATATCCGGGATAGTCACTTGCACCCAACTCAAAATTTTTTGCATGTTGGTTTGAACTCAGTTGGTACAAATCTACGCAGTGAAGCTTTGAGCCATCTTCATTGTAAAACCAAACGCTAACTCGCTCGACGCCCAAGGTAAAAGCTGCTGTTTCGGTAATTTCCCGCAATGCAGCATCTAAATCTCCTTCGTAGAGAGGATGGCATTTTGATAATTCCATTAACGCCAGTTGTTGCAGTCGTAACTTGATATCGCTTTCCTGTAATATTCCTTCTGTCAGCTTGCGTTGAGCAATATCTTCCACAGTACCTTCGTAGTAAAGTAAGACGCCATTGTCATCTTTTACCGCGCGTGCGTTTTCCGATATCCAGGTAATGCTGCCATCTTTGCGATAAACTTGGGACTCAAACTGAGATATTGTATTGTGCTTTTCCATCGCCGCGATAAATTCGCTACGCCTGTTTGGATCTACATAAACTTTTAGTTTGATATCGTCGATGCTGGCGATCAGTTCTTCTGGGGAAGAGTATCCATAAATCCGCGCTAAAGTAGGATTGGCGCTGATATATTTTCCATCCGGTGTTGTTTGGAAAATCCCATCGGTGGAGTTTTCGTAGATGCTGCGAAATTTTTCTTCTGCTGACTGGGTCGATAATAATGCTTGCTGTAGTTTTTCTTTAGCCGCGCTGACCGTTTTAGCTGAATTGACTAATCTGATAATAATATATGCCGAAATTGTGCTGATAACAACTACATAAAATAACGAAAGCAGCATCCGGTACAAGTTGACTCTCTTTACAGCTTTTTCATAGTATTGATTGTAGACTTTGTAAACTTCCTCGCTGCGGTGCGAAGTCGGCTGCGATACTATGTCTTGTACTAAAGCATCTACTTTAGGCTTCTTTGTTAGAATCGTTTTTCCATGTAATATGACTCGCTCGATATCCGCACCGTTTACCTTGTCAGAATACTGACTTCTAGTTGTTAATAGCACCCCCAGTTGTCCCTGAATTTGCGGTGCGAGTTCTTCCCTGGGAGTTAAGTTATAAATTAAGACATCTCTTAATAAATTTTCCAGCCGTTCTGCGAGTCTTTCATCGCCTTTTCGGGATGCTTTTTCCGCTAATTCTGTAGTTAACGTCGGAAAATAATAAAGGGAATTTTTTAAAATCGATTCTTGGGATTTGAATTGCTCTATCAGTTGCTCTTTTTGTCGATAAGCTTCCCTTTGCAATTCCAGCAGCTTTTTGATTTTAATTTGCCCCGATTGCTCGATAAAATTAGGTATTTGATTTAATCTTTTCTGTCGTTTTTTCAGTTCGGCAAAGTTGTTAGCCAGTGGGTCGTAGTAGGTTAGCAGTCCAGAGCGAGATTTAACCACATCCTGATTTAGCAGGGCATCTATTTCTTTAATTCGCAGTAGATTGCTGGTAAAATTATCGTGCTGCTGGAAATCTAAATTCCGGGTTTGATGAAACAGAAATACGAACAGACACAAGGCAAGCGAGATGAGGAATATTAGAATAACATTAAATAACTTCATAACGGCTTCCCTTGATATTCCCCCGTCAGAGTCGTCAGAAACTTGACGATCAAATCAACTGTTTCTTTTGACAACTCGCGTCCCAATTGATATTTAGCCATAATCGCGATCGCTGACTCGAGGGTTGCGGCTGAACCATCGTGAAAATAAGGCGCTGTTAGGGTAATATTCCGCAGGGTAGGAACTTTAAAAACATATCGATCTTCTTCCTTTCCAGTAATGTTAAACCGTCCGAAGTCTGCTTGAGTAATCTTGCCGCGATCGGTAAAATAATCCCCCATTATTCCAAACTTTTGCAACAGATTCCCACCCAAATTTACTCCCTGGTGACAGGAAACACAACCATAAGTTTTAAACCGGCGATATCCTTCTTTTTCATCCTCAGTAATGGCGCTAACATCGCCGCGCAAAAATTTATCGAAGCGCGAATTAGGAGTAATCAGCGCTCGCTCAAACGTCACGATCGCATCAACAACGTTGTCAGATGTAATTCCGTCCTTATATATTTGGCTAAAGACTTTTACATAATAGGGCGATCGCTTCAGCTTGCCGATAATTTCATCCCAAGAAGAAGCCATTCTTTGTGGGTTTTTGATAGCACTATCGAGATGCTCTTCTAAAGTATCGAAACCCCCATTCCAATCTTGTCTAAAATTAAATCCGCTGTTAAATACAGTAGGCGAATTAACAGAATTTATTACCCCATTAACGCCAATTGAACGCACCAATCTATCTACACCACCCGTACTCAAGTTGTGGCAACTAGCACAGGAAATAGTATTTGTATGGGATAGTTGGGGTTCGTGGAAAAGTGTATCCCCCAGTGCTACCTTTGTTTTATCCTGTTGCACCACGCTCTCAATTGGTTGGATCGGTTCGTTGACCGTACTGACTTGGGTTACCCTATTGTCAGCGGTTTCTATCTGGGGTTCCTGTCTGTGGTATGTTTGCTGCCAAAATGCCATCGCGATCGCCATCGGTACAATCGCCACCAATATGATAGAAAACCGTCTAATTAATCGTTGATTGAAGTAAAACAACATGGGTAATCGGTCATGGGTAATGGGTCATGGGTACAATCAAAAACTAACCCCCCAGTTGCCTTACTTGCAAGGTAAAAGAGAGAATAAAAGTTGCTAGTTAATAGTTGTGACAGCGGTAATGGGTAATTGGTAATTGGTAATTGGATTAACAGGGTTTTGCCGTCAGCAGTCAGAAACCCGGTTTCTGCGTCGATTTCTCCGTGTCAAACCCAGGATAATTGCTGGAAACCGGGTTTGTTTGGCGTCAGAAACCCGGTGTCTGCGTCGATTTCTCCGTGTCAAACCCAGGATAATTGCTGGAAACCGGGTTTGTTTGGCTCGATGTAACTAGCAACTTATGTTAATAGCACAAAAGGGTTGATTGGGAATAAACCCAGCTAAACCAAGGGAATTTCTTGTTCTAATAGCTGGGAGGCAAGAATAGGAACTTTTTTCCCAATTAGCAGATAAGTCGTCATCTCGCCTTTACCTTTGACTTGAATCGCGCCTCGCTGCTCAAATATATAATTATCTCGCAACCGCTCGTAAGTTGCCTCTGTCACCTGAATGCACCCAGGTATTCCTTGAGATTCCATGCGGCTGGCAATATTGACAGTATCGCCCCACAAATCGTAGATTAGTCTTTTAATGCCAATTACCCCGGCAACCACGGGGCCGGTGTTAATGCCGATGCGGAGGCTAAAAGCTTTACCATGTTTGGCGGTAAATTGAGCGATCGCTTCCAGCATATCCAACGCCATTTCGGCGACAGCTTCGGCGTGATTCGTTTGGGTTAACGGCAGTCCTCCCGCTACCATATAAGCATCCCCAATTGTTTTGATTTTTTCCAACCCATGCTGTTCTGCTAAATTATCAAAGGTTGAGAAAATCTCGTTTAACAGCGAAACCAGTTGCGTTGGCGGAATTTCAGAGCAAATCTGCGTAAAGCCAACCAAATCGGCAAACAAAACGCTTACCTCTGCAAAGCTGTCGGCGATAGTATCTTCTGCCAGTTGTAACCGCGCGGCAATCGGCCCTGGCAAAATATTCAATAGCAGGCGCTCGGATTCTTCCTGTTGATAGCGCAAAGCTTCTGCTACTACCTTGCGCTCGGTGATATCTTCAACCGTGCCTTCATAATAAAGCAGGTTGCCCTCGCTATCATACACTGCACGCGCCGTTTCTGAAATCCAAATCGTGCTGCGATTGGCGCGATAAACTTGCGATACAAACCTTGACACGGTATCGTATTTGTGCATTGCAGAAACAAACTTAGCATATCGGTTGGGGTCAACGTAAACTTGCTGTCCGATGTTAGTAATATTCGCCATCAGTTCTTCCGCACAGCGATAACCATATAGTTTAGCCAAGGCGGTGTTGGCGCTAATGTAGCGTCCGTCAACGCTACTTTGGTAGATTCCCTGTGCGGCGTTCTCAAAAATCTGGCGATATTTCGCTTCTGCTTGTCGCAGTGCTTGTTCAACTTGCTTGCGAGAGGTAATGTCGCGCACAACGGCACACAGTACTTGCTCCCCACCGGATAAAATCAAGCTGGCAGATACTTCCACTTGCAATAAGGAACCATCGCGACGGCGGTAGCGCCTCTCGCCGATAAACAGGTGTTGTTCTGCTAGGATACGTTGAACATCATGGTGGATGCTTTCGCGATCGCAGGCAATAAAATCGTAGATTGTCAGCCTTAAAATATCATCAGAGTAACCCAAAAGTTGCCGAAACGCGGTGTTGGCTTCTAAAATGCGTCCTGTTTGGGCATCAAATAGAAAAATACCTTCCGAACTTTGTTCGATGACGGCGCGGTAACGTTGTTCGCTTTCCTGTTGCTGGCGCTGGGAATGTTCCAATGCTGCCAGCATACTATTAATCGCGTCCGCCAAGCGGGATAATTCATCGTTCCCACCGATCGATAAGCGCGCTGAAAGGTTGCTACACTTACTTATGCGACTCACGCCAGCACTCAAACGCGCTATCCGAAATAAAACTAATCGTTCCACCAAGAACAAGGTAACGCCACCAAAGATCGGGATTGCCACCAAAACGGATAGGATCAAATAGCGTTGGCTCCTTTGACCAAACTGGTAAATGTTTCCCTCGACTTCTACCCGCAGCAATAGCGCTGGTTTGCCGTAGATGTCGTTGATAATGGTATAGCCTGCCATCGCTCCCCCCGACAGGGAACGAACTAAAATCGGGTATTGGGTATAGTCTCTCTCTCCCTGGTTCTGCCATTTCTGATTTACTAAAGCCTTTCCCACCGCTTGCAAGTCGGGGGGCATTTTGTCATCATCCATCCGGTAGATTGTCACCGCCGAACCAACAGTTCGAGTTAATCTTTTAATTGCCAGCGCGTCTAAATAGCGCCCAAAAATCACCGTTCCTCGGTAAGAACCTGTCCCTTTACTGGTCAAAATAGGGTGGGAGGTAATTTGCAAAATCCCTTGCTTCACCAGCAAGATTCCGGATTGCTTGCTTTGAGAATTGGCATGTACCAAAAGCGGGTGATTGGCAGAAAGATGCCGTTGCCAGGAATTCTGCGATTTCGTGGGAAATTGGTATAACTCCTTTGGCAGGGGCGAAATTTGCCGCTTTTTCACATCGAACCCGCTGCCAAAGACAATTCTACCGGAGCGATGAACGTACAATACCAAGTTAACTTTTAGGTTAGCCAGGTTTTCTGCCATCAGATGCGATTCGATGTAATCTTTATTCCCATCTTCGATAAAGCTGTATGTTTCATCCCAAGCAGACCAATCGACAAACCGGGAATTAAAGTCTTGCTGGTTTTGCGCGAAAATACTCAAAACTTCCTTAACGACTTGACGGGTATGCTGTTCTTCTGCTTTTTGGATGCTGCCCGATAAAATCGTTGATGAAGTTGCGTACAAACCGCCAACCAACCCGACAACTGTCGCGCCTATTACCACTATTATTTTGTGTCGCAGACTCATGAAATCTCAAGGCCCCTCGTGCTTGCAACACCCGTTTGATCGCTCTTCCACCGTGCTTTATTTGTCATTTTGTCCGAAAATTGCACAGAAAACTTGCGTACTATTGCGGATCTAAACTCTTCTACTCTTGTGTAAATACCGCTATGTCGATAAACTGCCTGGTTAATCCAGCTAATCGGAAGTAGGGATAGACTTGGCTAGCATGTCACTTGTGAAAACGAGATCTGAGATCTGTAGTTAAAGCTTGCCCCTACAGAAGCCAAAAATGGGCGCAAATAGAGGAGTGAACCGCAATGTTAGACGATCTAAATACCCCTGTCAGTTCAAGTATTATCGACCGGGATACCCCGCCAAAAAAGACCGAGCGAGTAGAAATTCCACCCCGTCACAGCATCAGTGCCAGAGAGCATCTTCTACAACAGGAGATTAGCTCAACCGAGCTGCGCGAACGCGCCTGGGTGGAAATTGATTTAGCAGCTTTAGCCCATAACGTGCGACAAGTCAAGCGTTTGCTATCGGTGAATGCACAACTAATGGCGGTGGTAAAAGCGGATGCTTACGGTCATGGCGCTGTGACTGTCGCCCAAACTGTCTTGCAACATGGAGCCACTTGGCTGGGAGTCGCAACCATTGGCGAGGGCATCGAACTGCGAAAAGCTGGCATTGATGCACCTATTCTTATCTTAGGCGCTACTCATTCCCCAGAGCAAATTCGCGCGCTGGCTCATTTTTCGCTTCAACCTACCCTCGTCTCCCCCCAACAAGCGAGGGTGTTTGAACAAACTCTCAGTTCCCTGCATCAATCCGGAGCAGTACATGTCAAATTAGATACCGGCATGTCGCGTCTGGGCGTGCCGTGGCAGCAGGCGGTAGAGTTTTTACAGCTTGTTTCCCGCTGTCCCCACCTGCGAATAGCCAGTATATATTCGCACCTAGCAACCGCCGATAGTCCAGACCCAACGGTGATGCAACTGCAACAGCAGCGGTTTGAGAATGCGATCGCCAACCTGCGCGCCGCCGGAATCAATATACCCCGCCTGCACCTAGCCAACTCCGCCGCCACCCTCACCGATCCGCAATTGCACTACGATCTAGTGCGGGTAGGCTTGGGTATTTACGGACTTTACCCAGCACCCCACCTGCAACCAACGATTGACCTCAAACCCGTTCTACAAGTAAAAGCACGGGTTACCCAAGTAAAAATTATTCCCCCAGGAACCGGCGTTAGCTACGGTCATCAATTCATCGCCGATCGAGAAATGCTACTGGCGGTAGTTGGCATTGGCTACGCCGATGGCGTCCCCCGCAACCTTTCCCACAAAATGAAAGTCTCTATCCGAGGTCAGATGATACCCCAAATAGGAGCAATAACGATGGATCAGTTGATGCTCGATGCGAGTGCGATTCCTGACTTGCAAGTGGGCGAGGTAGTTACCCTCTTGGGACAAGATGGCAATAATTTTATTTCAGCCGATGATTGGGCTGCCACTTTAGGAACCATTTCCTGGGAAATTCTCTGCTCATTCAAGCATCGCCTACCCCGCGTCGCCGTGAGCAGGTGAGCAGGTTAGGTGTCAACGATCCTGGTAGGGAACATCAATCAGCGCCTGCCCTCAACGAGAAGGTTTTCTCCTACCGTGCCCCAAAAACGCCTGCCCTCAACCAGAAGGTTTTCGGTCGCCGTGCCCCAAAAATCAATTTTTGCTTGCTCAGCGCAGGTGATACCGAATCCGTCTGCATCGGAATTATAGACGTTTTCCATCGTGTCAACGATCCTGGTAGGGAACATCAATCAGCGCCTGCCCTCAACGAGAAGGTTTTCTCCTACCGTGCCCCAAAAACGCCTGCCCTCAACCAGAAGGTTTTCGGTCGCCGTGCCCCTACAACCAATTTTTGCTTTGCGTCACCGCGTCCTCTTCCAAATCCCACCTGCCCACCTGCCCTAAATCTATCTATGGGTCTTTGACAGATATCGTTTGATATGCTATTGTACATGAGTCTAACTAAGAATCAATCTTAAACAAAAGGCGCTCAACTCTCCGTTGTCAACATGCGGAGAGCAGCGCCAGTAGTTGATTGCATTTTTCTCTGGAAAGACTAATAAATAATCAATGCCAAATTTACCATGAGTAGATTTGGTTGTCTCGCTTGCAGAAAAAATTTGTGGAAATAGGGGCGGGTTAGATCCGTATGACTGTGGGGAAACAGCTGGTATGGGATAACCCGTCCCGATGGAATTAAAACTTGTTCAAGCGCCAACTTGAGCGAGTTTTTTTATGCGACTTCAGCCGGAAGGGCGAGCAATTCGGTGTAGAGTTCGCTCAGTTGGTTAGCAACGCCATCCCAGCTGAACATTTTTTCTACCCGCTTGCGGGCATTGTGACCCAAAAGACTTCGCCATTCGGGGTTAGAGAGAATCGAGTCGATTGCACCGGCAAACGAGACTTCATCCTGGGGCGGACAGAGTAAGCCAGTTTCTTTCGACACAACGGTGAATTGAAGGCCGCCCACATCGCTAGCGACGACGGGGATGCCGCTTGCCATTGCTTCGATTGCCACTAAACCAAAAGGTTCGTAGTGACTGGGAACAACGCACAGATCGGCAGCACCGTAATAGTAGGGAAGTTCTTGTTCGCCGATGCGTCCGGGGAAGGTGGTGAACTCACGCATACCCAACTCGTTGACAATACCCTCGATGCGATCGCGCTCAATGCCATCGCTTTGACCGGGACGAGAACCGCCACCGATAATCAGATGGATATCAGAACGCAGTTGGGAAAGATTGACCGCACGCACCAAGGTTTCAATTCCTTTGCGGTAGTCAAAGCGTCCTACGTACAGCACCACCTTGGCATCCGGGTCGATACCCAGTTTGGTGTGCGCCTCTTGACGTGCAATCGAACCATACCGACGCACATCGGTACCGCAGGGAATGATATCGATATTGCCTTTGGTGGAAACCATCGTCCGCATGTGTTCTTTTTCCTGGGGACTGGTAGCGACAATCCGATCCCCTGTTTCCAATACCGCCTTTTCCGTCGCTAACCGAGTTCCGGCAATCAGGGGAATTGTGGTTACCGACTGGTACTTCACCGCACCCAAGGAGTGGTAGGTATGAACCTGCTTGCTGCCTTGAATTTTCTTTAGCTGCATCCCCACCCAAGAGGACAGCCAGTAGTTCGTGTGTACCAAAGGATAGGTAACCCCCGATTCCTGCTGAAAGTTAAGTATTTGTGCAACAAACGTTGGCAAATACTCAAAAAGATTGTCCCGTGGAATAAATTCCACCGGACCAGCAGTTAAGCGAATTGTGCGGCAATAGGGGCTATGTTCAACAATGTCTAATTGGTCGGGACTGGCTTTGCGCGTAAACATATCAACTTGCCATCCCTGCTTTGCCAGGGCTTCCCCTACCTGACGCACATATACATTTTGTCCGCCTGCTTCTTCCTTACCGATTTCAATCGCTGGATCGCCGTGGACGGAAATCAAGGCAATGTGCTTTTTGCTTGTTGTGACCATAGGTTTGTTGAGTTAAACGACAGCTGGAGCGAATTGGAGGACTGATTTTACTGTGCTGCCTCTTCTGCCCAGGGAACTTTGATAAATTTTCATTTTTTAGAGTAAAGCACAGCAGAAAGAGGGCGCATCAGCTAAGGGAGAGAATTTATCGCTCCCTGATATGAGACTTAAGGATGATTGCTGTTGGCTTCAATAGTTGCACGCCGTTCCCGGATGGAAACCGATGAGGAACCTGAAGGCGAGACAGATAAGTTCTCCTTGTTGTCCATACTCCAATCCGTTTCGTTGCGTAACTGATTTCTCTAGCCGATTGTTGGACAAGGGTCGCAACTGCGATTGGGTCAGCTTATGGGATCAGACATGCGATCGCCAATAATGCTAAGCGCGGTCTTGGAACGAAAATCATAACCTTTAGACCAACGAGTGTGCGTGTTAGGTAATTGTACCAGGAGCAAACAAAATATGCAAAGAATCCCCAGGGATTTAACTACCGAGGGTAAACTTGCCACGGCACAGGGTAGGACAGCGGCAAATTATTGGGGGGGTAAAGAACTTGACCGAGTGGGCGGATCGGATTTGTGCCGGATGGCGTTGTGGCAGTGGGTGTTGACGCGGCGCGAAGTCAAGCGTAAGCGCCCGCAGAATGACATCGGCGAACAGCTAGGCAACCTACTAGATGGGGAAAAATCAGCAGGTCGCCCGCTCAAACTGGTACGCACTCCCGTTGCTGCACCCGGGGCGAAGCTATTGTTTAAACGGCTGGTTTCTGAATTAAAAAACGACTAGAGTGAAAATTATTAGCTTAAAATACTGAAGTTCTGCTACAATATATTTTCGTCACCCTGGAGAGGTGGCTGAGTGGTCGAAAGCGGCAGATTGCTAATCTGTTGATGGACTCGTAAGACCCATCCGAGGGTTCGAATCCCTCCCTCTCCGTTTTAAGTTATGGGCGTTCCCAGGCGAACGCCTGGGGAACGAGGGTAAGGGGTCATAGTCCCTTACCTGCCCAAAGACGAGTCATTATTTGACACTCTCCCACTTAAAAGATGGGGGATTCTTGGCACGGGCGTGCGATCTTGCTCAGGCTTGTTGCCAAGTCGGAGTAGACGATCTTCTCACGCCTGCGCGTTTAAAGTTGACCTGTGTCCCACGGTACGACATTGATAACCAGTCTGTTTTAGCGCCTGAGCCAAAATATTGATTGCCGCCAAATTATGGTCTTGGTCTAGCAGGCATCCACATTCACAAATATGGGTGGGGAAAGACAGTGATTTTTTCACAGTTTTACCACAATTAGAGCATTTTTGGCTTGTATATTGCGGTGGTACAGATACCACAACCCGACCATACACTTTGCCCAAATACTCCAACCACTGCGTGAACTGCGACCCTTGCAGCATCGCTAATAACCATTTTTCCTTTTAGAAACGCGGCGCTGCAATCGCTGATGGAGCCTTTTCGGACTTACGCAGGTGACGGGGATTTTCTACTTTCTGACATTGAGAATCGGTATAGAAAGCTGACAATCCGACGTCCAACCCAATTGTTTTACCAGTGGGTTGAATGCTGATATTACGCACAAAAATTAACCATTTTCAGCATATTGACTGCGGTTAAAACCGCACCCATCGCATTTCATCCACCACGATTTATCTGGTGGATGAAATGCGACTGAACTATTAGGTAAGCAGCTCCTGGATGTCGGTCGTATGCTTTCTGCCAGAGTAGTCCCGGATACAAGAAAACAGAAAAACCGCCCGCGATACGTGCTGACGCACAAGCTTCGCGAAAGCACCCTGGCGTATCGCCCCATCCGTCTCTTGGGAGAGGAACTCAGAATTAGCTACAATAAAATCCCCAGTCAATTATCTGGCATAGAATTGCCACGGCACTGGGTACGACAGCGGCAAGTTATGAGGGGGGAACCCCTGGGAAATCAGCCGATGCTGATTCCAGAGACCGCGAAACTCCCAAGTATCCCACGGACTGACACGAGTCTCCTGAGGCGGTAACAGTGGGGATGCGATTGCGGTCACATTAACAAATTCTTGCTCTCCCCAAATCAGTATCATCAGCTTATCCTCACCGCAAAAGACCAAATATTCGGGCGAACGTTTACCCAAGTCTGCCCGTCAATAGTTAACTGAGACA
>NZ_BLAY01000192.1 GCF_020521235.1 Microseira wollei NIES-4236
TTAGTCTCTGCTTCTTGATACATAATTTTTGCTATGGCTTGAAGATGTTTCTGGAGTTTTTTCTGATTGGCTGGTTCCATTGTTGTTGTGAAGATTAATTTCTGACTCTATTTTCATTGATTTTGCCTTCAGGGGGCGACAAGCGCCCCCAAACGGAGATAAATCAAGGCTTTAAGGATTCAGACCAGGCGAAAAATTTAGCAGCTTATTGACAACACACTTTCTTAGTATAAAAATAACCCGCCATTCAGTAGCCTTTCTTGTGATAAAAAAGAACGGTCTTATTATTTCAACAAGACCGCGATTAATATGCTACCTCAATTTTACCAAACCCACCTGCAAAAATATTTGAGTTTCACTCAACTGATTACATTAAAATTATTAGTATGGCTCCGCCAAAGTCAAAAACAAGTAAAAATAGAAAGGTTAGCCGCAACTCTACCTTTACCAATTCAACAGAACAGTCGTCGTCGCCATATACAACGTTTTTTGAATTTGACCAGGTTAAGTGTAGTTCTATTGTGGTTTCCTCTGATTCAAGCAATTATTACTCAACGCATCCCGAACGGAAAACGGCTGATTATTGCCTTAGATAGAACCCCTTGGCAAGACAATAATATTTTAATGGCGAGTGCCATTTATCAAAAACTCGCCTTTCCCATATTTTGGATTTTACTAGCGAAAAAAGGAGCGAGTGATTTAAGAGAACAACAAATCGTCTTACGCCCTGTAATTAAACTGTTTAAAACTCATCAAATAGTGATTGTGGGAGATAGAGAGTTCCACAGTGTAGACCGGGCGCAGTGGATAGACCGCCAAGGTGTTAAGTTTGTGTTGAGGCCAAAAAAGGATACGAACTTTCGCCAAAAAAGACGCAAGTTTAACTGTTTATCAAGTATTCAGATAGCGCCCGGTAAACGAAAATTTTTCTCTCAAATCAATATCAACCAGAAAAAAGGATTTGGTCGGTTTAACTTAGCTGTTTATTGGCGAAGAAAATCTAAAAATAAACAAGAGAAAGCACCTTGGTATTTACTGACTAATTTTGGTGATTTAGCAACGGCTGTGAAAGCTTATAAAGAACGCTGGGGAATTGAAGCCATGTTTAAGGATTGTAAAACTGGTGGTTATAACCTCGAAGGCTCCCAAGCTTCACCTGATAAATTGGTTCGTTTAATTTTATTAATTGCTCTGGCGATGACCATTGCTTGGTTACAAGCTGAAAAAACTTCGATTTTGGGTCAATATCCTTAGATTTGTCGTCCAAAAGAAACTGGGAGAACCAGACGAAGACATAGCAATTTTTGGGTCGGTTTGTATGGTCACAATTGGATAGTTGCCTTTCATGAGTGTCAGGAGTGCGTAGCCCAATTAGTCACTTCTGTGAGCAATAAGCGCACATTTTATCAACGGGGGTTAAAAGCTCTAACACTTATCCAGCAAGCTTTCTAGGGCGCTTGTCGCCCCCTGAACAAAACTCTCTAGCGTGTCCATCGGGTCGGGTTGGGGCGTGCCGCCGGCCCATTGCTGTTGGTCATGGTTATTCCTCACGGATGTCTGGATGGAAGAAACTGGCGATTGCGCGAGCGGAAGGGAGGCATATCGCTTCCGATACAGCTGAAACTATCGCCAGCGTTGCTACAAAGTTGTTACCAAGTTTTACCCCAATCAGTTAGTGCGATTTAGCGGGATTCGTTTGGGTTAGGGTCGATGCCCCTGTTACCAGGGGACACCTCCCATTCCGAACCGGACGTGCGACTTTCACCGCATCCGGCTCTTAGTCGATATCTACTCTGCCTTTCAGGCATTTTGGGCTACACGTACCTGTGTGTGGACTGGCTTGTGTTGATGACAGTGGCGATGTAGTACTTCCAGGTTGTTAGGCTTCCAATTATCATGGTTCCCGTCAATATGGTGTAGCTCCACTTTGTCTTCACTGAGGAATTTTAATCCGCAAGCTGTACAGGTGTGGCTTTGCTTTTTGAGAAGCTTTAGATATATGCCATCGTAGTTATTATTGCTACGTTTTGACCAATATATCAGGTCGTTATCGAACGGGGATTTGTCACCTTTGACATTTACGTGATTATTAACTGACCATGACACCGTGGGAAACGCCTGATGAATGATTGCGTTGGTCTGATGTCGGTCATAACGTCCTTGTTTCCGGATGAATTTCCACGTCCATAAAGCTGTTTCCCAGAGTGCGTGTTGGCTCATATCACAGTATCGATTGTATTTTCTCCTACCTCGAATTAGGGAGCCACATTTGGCTATCCTGTCTTCGAGGCTGAATCTGCTATCCTTCATCATCACCTTGACCTTGGATTTGACTTTTTGGGTGCTTTCCTTGGAAGGAGTTGATCTGAATTTTCCCTTGGGTTTTACTGCGAAGTTCCACCCTAAGAAATCGAAACTATCTGTTGCCTTTACGTATCTGGTTTTGCTCTCTTTGACCTTGAGGGAGCGCTGATCTAGAAAATTGCTAATTGTCCGGAGGGTGGTATCTTGTTCTGCTTCCGTCAGTTCCTTTTTGAAGATGAATACCATATCATCTGCGTACCTTAAACAGGTTGCTTTTGGAAGGAGACTTTCGACGCCATTTAGCGCTATATTGGCGAGTATTGGCGAAATCGTCCCGCCTTGAGGGGTTCCCATTTTAGATTGAGGAAATTCCCCTTTAACTCCTGCTTTGATAGCTTTCTTCAACCCTTTCATTGCAGCTTTGGGGAGTTCTACTTTTTCCAGGATTGTCTGGTGACTTATCCTGTCAAAGCATTTTTCGATGTCCATTTCTAGGATGGTTTTGTCTTTTCCGTTAGCAAATGACCTTAGTGCGGTGAACAACCGTTTTTGGACATCGTGAGCCTTGCGTCCTGGTCGAAAACCGTATGAGTTTCCGTGGAAGGTTGCTTCTGCACTTGGTTCTAGGGCAAGCTTGAGAAGACATTGATAGGCTCTATCGCCTATTGTAGGGATGCCTAGTTTTCTCATCGTGCCATCCTTTTTGGGGATGAGTACAAGTCTGAGTTTTCGGTGTTCCCAGGTTTTCCATCCTTCGAGTTGGTTGGCTAGCTGCATCCGTTGTTTACAGTTCAGGGCAGTTTTGCCATCGACTCCTGCTGTGGCTTTGCCTTGATTGAGTTGCGTTACTTGCCGCACTGCCAGATATTTGGCTGCTTTGGAGTTAAGTAATAACTTCTGAAGTTTTGTAACTAGCTTGAGGTTGCCATTCTTCCGAGCCTTGAAAATCCTCGTTTGTAGGCGGAATACTACTTTCTGAAATTTCTTCCACGGTAGTTCTTTCCAATTATCAGCTTGGTTAGCCGTCATAACCTTATCCTGCTACTTGAGTGATTTCTTCTCTATCAACCGTACCCAGTTGGTTGAGAGTCCTTAGTTCTCAACTTTTCGAGTACATCCTACCCGCTCATCTCATCTGTGGTTTTGATTTACCTTACCCGGACTGTTCGACCCTTCCGGGAGAAAAGAGCGTTTTTCTTCGTTCCGCGATCAGATTGTTTTATCACTTTAGGATTCTCCACTTCACCCACCACAACCGGTGGATTGAATCTATCTTGTTAAAATGATTCGGGTCTATTGTGGTTGTCCAGTGTTCATTTTCACTGGCTGAGCTTGGATGCTTTTTCGGGAGATTCGCATTATGCTATCCATTGCGACCTACCTAACGGGTTGCCGACCATCGCAGGTCTTGTTTTCCCCGTCCTATTCCCAGCTTCACTTTGATAATCAGTCTCGGTGTGGGTAGGTTTGGCGTCACATCTTCCCTGATGGGGAGGGCTTTCACCTCCATCTGATTGCAGTTATCTCAGACTTATTTTTCAGGCGATGTCTGAGACTCTAGGCTATGGATTTACCTAGAAACGAATCGCACTAACAATACTCATGAATTCACCCGGACTTGGAGCAGGCATAAGGAAACTCCACTCGCTAATCTGAGCGAACTGTAGCCTGTAAAGCCAGCGGATCGTGTATGTGACTCCGTAGCTCGATCCAAAAACCATTACCCTTACCAGTTCATAGTCGCCTGTCGCAGCTGGCAAGCTGTCCGCACCAGGAATCACCGACGGCAAAGTATCGCCTTCTCCAGGCACAAAACCCAGAGTTTGCGAGTAAACCAATTGGGGCGGTAAACTTAGTGTCGTTCCCCACCCAATGCCAAAATTTGTCATGATAATTTAGCCTCCTACTCTTTCTAGGGGGTCAGTCGCGCGGCGGATGGTCAGATCCTCTGCGCGGCGCGTTTACTTGTAAGCTGCATCATAGCATTAGACCGGCAATGAATCTCTAAATATTTAAATTTTTAAAGATTTAGACCGCCGCAAGAATCGACCCACCGAGCAACAAGCAAGAAAATGATACTCACAGTTGCCAGTTACAAAATTCTCTTGACCCTCATGCCTCCACATCCCAGTAGAACAGGTGAAGACGCCAGGAATGCGATCGCCTCATCGGGGCTTGCACTGTTCAATACTGGCATCCCACGGCTGGCAGTGTTTCAGAAGGCTGCTTTGGAGGGAGTACCAGTTAACCAAGTTAAAGGTGATTCCTACGCTGGTATTGCTTGGCGGTGCTATTTGGAAGTGGGGAAGGAAATCTTACTATGACTAAGAAAAAGGACGGTAAGCAGTTTGATGATTTGTTTGGGGCTGTTAAAGGTGGCGCTGAAGATATCCCACAACCGACAGAGAAAAAGCAGGCCAAGGGTAACAATCCTGACTATGTGAGTACAACATTCTATCTGCCCAAACAGCTACATCGGCAGCTTAAGATAGCGGCTGTAGATGAAGAGAGGGAGATGTCTGACATTGTGGCAGAGTTGGTCGAGCGGTGGCTTAAGTCGAGAAACTCAGATGTTTAGATGTTTTAATGTTTAATCGCCTTTAGTGCGATCGCCTCGTCGGTGGCTGGCGATTGGTTGCTGAAAGCGATCGCTCCCCTAAAACTCGGTAACAGGTTTTGAGTCACACAACATTGCCGGGGCACGGCATAGCACGGCATAGTGAACATTTTCCCGTGATAGATACTGATTCATGCCGTGCCCCTACAGTCCGTTAATGCGACGGAAAATGGCTGTTAAAATCCAGTTGCGGTGAAACCTGCCCAATAATAAGGATTGGCAAAAGGATAGGGACGGCGCGAGCGGATTTTCTTGATCGCATTTGCCATCGCCGCCGCAACAAGCTTGCGTTCCTGTTTAGGCAACTTTGCCAACATTGGCTCAATTTTAGGTTTAAGTTGACCCAGGATAATTTCGCACTCGCTGCTGGTAAGGTCTCGCAACCATGTTTGGGCGTCTTTGAGGGCGATCGCAATATCCGCCGCTTCTATTAGGTGATGTTTCCTAATATTTTCATAAAATCGACCGAGCAAAAAGGTTGTCGCCAAGTCATCGACTCGCCAAAGACTGGTGACAACGCTGGGACTACCTGCGTAGAGGAAGCTGCTAGGCCAACCAATATATTCATCGCTCAAGCTCTGGTCAATTGTACCCGTTTCCCAGGCAGAAAGCGTGACCAGGCGGCATCTTTCCAGGTTGAATCGAAAAATTTCAGCTAAAGTGAGGCGGATATCTGGCTTCCGTTCGCTTTGGGCTAATATCAGTGCTGAGTCTAACGGCGATTTGGAATTAAACTCCCCTTGACAGCAGAAGTGAATGCAGTGCGCTTCTAACAAGTTTCCATCAACTTTACTAGCTGCTTCGTCTGCCTCCTGCTTCACCAAAACTTCGGCGGAGGGGAAGAACGAGCAAATCGTCGCCACTTCTAAGTTAGTGTAAACGAGATCGTTGGTTGGATCTTGGACGGCAAATAAGTGACTAAAAATATACCGTTGCTGATTTTGGCTCAATTGCAATAATTGACAGCTGGGTGCATATCCCACGCCGCGAGTAAATCGATCCAACAGACATTTATTTGGCTTACCCTTCAGCGGCAATCCATGAAGTGGTAATAAATGCAACCAGCGATGGGGAATTAAAATCAAGCGATCGCATCCCGATGGGATCTGCGCCAATATCTCGTCAATCTGCAATATTTGGGATAATTGACGCAAAATCTGACCTAGCTGGTCTTGCCATTGGTCTTTTTGCTTGTAGGAAGCCAAATCTATTAAAGCTTTCAAGTCTTGGGATGAGGATTGCCAAACTGTGGGATGGGGCGAGCGAACGCTGATGGCAAATGTCACAATCTTATCCTCGGCAATATACCATTGAGCGATCGCAGTTTTGTCATCGGTGAGGGCAAAGATATCGCTAAAAGAAATCGGTTCCACCTGTTGGATAGACTTAAAGCGAGGGTCTACTTTGTTGATTTCCTGGAGCAAGTTATCCCATTGCTGTTGTAAGTAATTTAACTCTTGCTTAATTCTCAATTTTGTGCTGCGATTTTCAAGCTGATATTTCCAATCTCCACAAGCTTGTAACTGTCGCTGTTTGGCTGGAATTTGCCGTCGCAATTGGTCGAGTAGGTAGCAAGTTTTTTGATATTCGTTTTGGTTGGGATAGAAGTTCCGCTTAGGGTAAAGATTTTTACGCACCAAGAGTTCGACCAAATGACGGGCTTTGCTGCGCTCGACGAATTCTAAGGCGCGGTTATAATATTCTGGCTCCTGGTTCCCCAGTTCTAAACAAACTTCCACGATACAAGCGTATAGCTGATGCGGGTCAGTTTCAAAGCCAGAGGCGATTTCAGCGTGCAGGGATTCTAGAGTATCAATGGCAATTTCTATTGCTCTAAAAGCAGCCGCTAACTGTCCTGCATCTCGGTACGCAAGTCCCAGATTAAATTGAGTTTCAATATGATTCGTGGGAAAATCTTCACGAGTGCGTATTTCTAAGGCTGCCTTGTAATGACGAATTGCCTGTGGCCAACTTTCCGCTTTTATGCTCTGGCGATAACAGTAGATATTGCCCAGACTATTTTGGATTTCTGCCCAGATTTCGGGAAAGTTTTGCTGGTTAAAGACAGAGGCAAAGATTTCGTAGCCTGTAATAGCAATCTCTAAATTGTGTTCTCGGTTCCCCATGGGAAAATCTACCAGAAACTGGCTCAAATTGAAAAGATCTAACGCCATGTGCTGCGCTAGTTCCGGCTCAAATTCTGATAAACTGTCTGTGGCAAAACTTCGCAACTGACTCGCCAGGTTTTGATCCAAAAAATTGAGATTTGCTCTTAGTAATGAGTCCACCTTTTGCAAATTGCCGTTGCTGTCGTGAATTGTCCCCAATAGCTGCATCAAGAAATCAAAATACTCTTGTGGGGTAACCTGAGTAGAGGAATTCCCACAAACTCCCAGCAGACTCCCGGCGATATTCATTAAACGATTCGCCCGCGTTGGATCCCCCCCTTTTGCCAGATCGCCTGCTGCTTTCAGCATCGTCTGGACTAGACCAGCATCGACTAAGTTGCGGTTTGTCCGCAAAATCTCTGGTTCTTCGCTGCTGACACAGGTAAGGAGTCGCTCGATCAGACTTTGGTAGGCTTCTTGGCGTAGTTCTTTCATGGGGTGGACAGGGTGGGATGCGATCGCAGATCTACATGTAGCCGATTTTATGTCTAATTTGATACTACTTTATCTACCTATCTCCGCTAAATTAATTATTAAATTTAAAAACTTACCTGCTTGTGACTCTTCCTTTCTCTTCCCTTCCCGGTTCTGCGCCTGGAGCGGTTCATTAAAATAGCTTTATCTCAAGTTAAAATCGTCCCTCCCATCAATCGTTCATAGCGATACTTTAATTCAGCCTTTAAAAAAGGCCATCGATTCAAAGTTTCATCCCTAGCAATAACTTTTTCAGCCGCATCGCGCGCCAAAATCAAAACATCCTGATCTTCCACCAAACTTGCCAAAACAAAATCCGCCATCCCCGCTTGACGAGTGCCCAAAACTTCACCGGGACCCCGCAAACGCATATCCATTTCGGCAATAAAAAAGCCATCTTGCGACTGTTCCAATACATTCAACCTCTGTCGCGCATCGGCATTTGTAGAACTACTCATTAATAAACAATAAGATTTCTCCGCCCCCCGACCAACGCGCCCCCGCAATTGATGCAACTGAGATAAACCAAAACGTTCCGCATGTTCAATTAGCATTACCGTAGCATTCGGCACATCCACGCCCACTTCTACCACCGTAGTAGAAACGAGGATTTGCGTTTGATTATCCCGAAATTTATGAATCGCTTCGTCTTTTTCAGCCGAACTCATGCGACCGTGAAGCAATCCTACTTGAAATTGCGGAAAAATAGCTTCCGAAAGTTTCTGATGTTCTTCAATTGCCGAACGTAAATCTAACTTTTCCGATTCTTGAACTAATGGTAAAACAATATAAACTTGTCGCCCCTGGGCTATTTCCCGGCGCATCAAGTCGTATGCTTGGGTGCGTTCTCTACCCGATAATACGGTTGTTTGAATTGCTTGTCTTCCCGGTGGCAATTCATCAATTTGACTCACATCTAAATCCCCGTGAATTGTCAGCGCTAAAGTCCGAGGAATAGGCGTTGCTGTCATTGTTAATACGTGGGGTTGTTCGCCTTTTTGCTGCAAACGCGCCCGCTGATGCACCCCAAAGCGGTGCTGTTCGTCAATTACTACTAACCCCAAACTCTTAAAATTTACCGGGTCTTGAATTAGGGCGTGAGTTCCTACTAATAAAGGTAATTCTCCTGTTTCTAATTGGGCGTGAATTTGACGGCGTTTGGCTGCTTTAGTAGAACCTGTGAGCAGTTCTACCGGCAAATGAAGCAGATTAAACCAGCTAACTAATTTGCGATAATGTTGTTCTGCCAATACTTCTGTAGGTGCCATTAATGCGGCTTGATAACCGGATTGAATTGCGGCGAGAATGGCAATAACGGCAACAACGGTTTTACCCGAACCTACATCCCCTTGAACTAATCGATTCATCGGGGCGGTTTTTTCTAAATCCTTGAGGATGTCGCTGATGACTCGCTGTTGGGCGTTGGTTAATTTAAATGGTAGAATTTCGGAGAATTGTTCGATTAATTGACCTGTAGGCGCTAAAATTGCCCCCGTCTGGGTGCGGCGTAAAGTTTGACGGCGTTGGAGAAATCCTAATTGCAAGTAGAAGAATTCGTCGAAGACTAATCGATGGCGCGCGGCTTGTTTTGCGGCGGTGTCGGCGGGAAAATGGATGTTAGCGATCGCATCCTCTAACCCCATTAACCCATAGCGATCGCGCAACGCTACCGGCAAAGGATCTGGCAATTGTTTTGCTGCGGGTAACGCCGCCATCGCCACCCGTCGCATCAAATCCGCTGGCACTCCCTCGGTTAAAGGATACACCGGCACGACGCGACCGATCCCGTGAGAATCGATCGTATCGTCTGGATCTCCCAATACTTCTATTTCTGGATTGTCTATTGTTATGCCATACTTATTTTTCTTCACCAAACCCGAAGCCGCAACGACTGTGCCTTCTGTATAGCGATTTTTCATCCCTTCTTGCCAAGGGCGATTGCTGTAGCGCGTGCCAGCATAAAATCGATTGAGCTTAATTTGCCCGGTTTTATCCTTCAATAACAGTTCAAAAATCGTTAATTTCTTATTTTTCGGGCTAGTAAAGCAGTTGCAGCGTTTTACCGTTCCCACCAAGGTAACAGTTTCCCCTTCCATTAACTCCGCAATATCTACCTGACGCGCATAATCAATGTAGTCGCGGGGGTAGTAAAACAAAACATCGCGGACTGTATATAAACCCAGTTTTTGTGCTAAATATTCCCCCCTGCGCCCAATTCCTGGCAACTGCCCCAAAGATTGGTCGAGTAAAATTGTTTGGTTAGATTGATTTACAGGGGTTGTGCGGGGTAATTTGGCATTAGTAATTGGTAATTGGTAATTGCCAAGTTCTTCTAACACATTCTCCGCGTCCCCGCGTCCCCCCGTCCCCGCGTCCTCTTCACTCTCCTGCTGCATTTGAGCGAGGAACCGACGTGCTTCTGCTACGAGTTGCTGTCGTTCTTCTAGGGTTAATTGAGGATAGTTAGCAAACCTGGACGCCATTTCTTGCCATTGGCGTCGTTCCACAAGGGTACTATCTGCGAGGGGTTGACCGAAACTGAGACAAACAAATTCACTGAAGCGATATTGTTTGCCCACCAAATCTGTAAAACCCCGTTCTGCTTCGAATGCCAAAGCTTTGTGCAATCTTTCCCAATCTAATTGATTATAGGTCATAGGTAATAGGTAATAGGTAATGGGTAATGTGTAATAGGTAACTCAAGTTGCTAGTTATCTCTCTGGGAGCGGCTAATGGCGTTCCCAGGCAGGAGCCTGGGAACGAGGCTAATAGCTAATGTCAGTAAAAATCCTATATTAGCAATTAGCAATTAGCAATTAGCAACGGCCTTGTTTATAACTAGCAACTTGCGTTAGGTCATGGAATTATTCCTTTCTCCCATCGCCAATTACCCATTACCCATTACCACTAACTAATCATCAAACCAACTGGCACGCCATGCTGATTCTGCTTCGGCGACGGCGCGTTCGCGTTGTTTCTTTTGATACTCGCGTTCAATCCCGCGCAGTTTAGCTACCAGGTTGCGAATTTGGTGGCGATATGCCATTACGGTGGGATCGGCTAATTCAATTTCCGATAACCGCAGGTGAATGGCATAGACGTGAGTCACGGTGGAGCTTTGCAGCTCGTCATCGTCTTCTGCTTCAATTACCAAGTTTAACAAGTTGGGCGGGCCAGCAACGCTCTCGGCGGCGGCTTCTACTTTGGCGGCTGCTTCTATAATCGGTTCGGGTATTTTTTTGGGTAAGATTTCTGCTTGCTGTAATAAACGGTTGCTATCGCGGGAGGTTCTTTGTAGGGTTTTGGCGATCGCTATTTCCACGCTTTCCAGCCAAGCGACTAACTCTTCCGGTTGCCGTTTCTGTGGCACTTTAGTTACAGATGATACTTCCTCTCCCCCGTTATTTCCCTGATGTTCCTGGGTGGTTACGGAGGCGAATTCGCTGGGAATGGGCGAATGAAATTGCCGGAGCAAACGTTCTTTAGCTTTTGCCGCGATTTCCCGGAGGGATTGTTGCAATTGTTGCCGCTGGCTGAAGGATAGATTGAGAAATTCATCGGGATAGCCTTGGGTACAAAGGTGATAGCTTGCCAATACTAATTGGTGGCGCACTGCTTGCCCCAAGGCGCCGAGATATCCGGCATAACTATTGTGGAGTTCTGTGGCGATCGCGGCGATCGCTTCCTCCAATGCTGACAAATCCCGCGCTATGCGCTCAATTGCTCCAGCCATAACGGTACAACTGCAACCCCAGGACAAAATTCCTGTTTTCTAGCGTAGCCCAGAGATGGCGCATGGGTGCATCAAAGGCCAAATTGATTTTTTTCACCCATGCCCCATGCCAGGTGCCATCTACGATCTGACTCAAGTTGCTAGTTATCTCAACCTTGCGGCTAATGGCTAATGGCTAATGGCAGGAGCGGGACTTACACAAACACCAAAGTTTCTCTGAAAAATCGTTGGTTTGGTAACAAGATATCTACGCAGAAACTTTGGTGATAGGCTTGTCGTGCGTAAGTCCTGAGGATATGATTGAGCATCTCTCCCAATTAGCAATTAGCCATTAGCAATTAGCAACGCCGTTTATAACCAGCAACTGACGTGATTAGTTGCCACCCATTTGCGCGGCGACTTCTTCAGCGAAGTTGCTTTCTTTCTTTTCAATCCCTTCGCCGAGTACGAAGCGGACGAAGCGACGGACTTGGATATTTTCACCAATTTGAGCGACAGTCTGCTTGACCAACTCTTCCACGCTGATATTTTGATCGCGGATATAAGGCTGATCCATCAAAGACATCTCTTTCAGGCGTTTTTCAATCCGTCCCTGAACGATCTTTTCTTTGACGTTGTCTGGTTTATTCCCCAAGTCATCGCGCCCCATTTCAATTTCTTTTTCTTTGGCGACGACTTCGGGGGGAATGTCGGATACCCTAACGTACTCGACGTTGGGACAAGCTGCTACTTGCATCGCCACATTCCGCACCAAAGCTTGGAACTCATCGCGACGCGCCACAAAGTCGGTTTCGCAGTTGACTTCCACCAGCACGCCGACTCTGCCGCCGGTATGGATGTAGCTACCTACTTGCCCTTCTGCGGCTACCCGGTCTGCTTTTTTATCCGCCGAGGTGATGCCTTTTTTCCGCAGCCATTCCATAGCCTTGGTCATATCACCGTCGCTTTCTGCCAGCGCTTTTTTGCAATCCATCATGCCAGCGCCGGTTTTTTTTCGCAGTTCTTGGACTGCTTTTGCCGATATTTCCGCCATCTTGTGTTTGATTCCTACCTAACTACTGTTTCCCGAAGCCGATTATTCTTCGTCTTCGTCCTCTTCATCAGTATCTACAAAATCGCTCTCTTCGTATTCGTATTCTTCTTCTGCGCCTTCGTAATCTTCGTAATCTTCTTCGACTTCACCTGCGACTTGACCGTGACGCCCTTCATAAATGGCGTCTGCCAGCTTTCCTACGATCAGTTTAATTGACCGAATCGCGTCATCGTTGGCGGGAATGGGAATATCCACCACATCGGGGTCGCAGTTGGTATCCAACAGGGACACGATGGGAATTGACAGCTTCTGGCATTCTTGGACGGCGTTGTATTCCCGCCGCTGATCTACGATCAGCACGATATCGGGTACTTTCCGCATCAGCTTAATGCCGCCCAGGTATTTTTGCAGCTTTTCCATTTCGCGGCGCAGGACGGCGGCTTCTTTTTTGGGCAACAAATCGAGGGCGCCATTTTCTTGACGGCGTTCCAAGTCTTTCAAACGTTCTACCCGCGTTTTAATCGTTGTCCAGTTGGTGAGCATTCCACCTAACCAGCGTTGGTTTACAAAGTAAGCTCCGCACCGTTGCGCTTCTTGTGCTATAATCCCCGCTGCTTGCCGTTTTGTGCCGATAAACAGGAATTTTTTGCCTTGTTCGGCGGCGGTACGCATGTAGCTGTAGGCATCTTCCATCAGCTGAGCCGTCTGCACGAGGTCGATAATGTGAACCCCGTTACGCGAGGTGTAGATATAACGAGACATTTTGGGGTTCCAACGGCGGGTTTGGTGTCCAAAATGAACCCCTGACTCCATCATTTGAGCCAAAGAAACTACTGGCATCTGATTTTTACTCCTGATTCGGGTTAATCCTCCATCCAGGGGGATTTCGCTAGGGGTTTGAATATCCCCGGAAACACCCGAAACCCCGGATGTGCGATTTTTTGACGACAATCTTTAAGCTAGCACAATTGTGCTGCTAAATAACCCAATCATTCCACAACGATTTCGTGGGTACCTCCCAGGGGAGTAGCTTCCTTTGTGGCAGAATCATAAGCCCAAGCTTTGAGTACGGATTTACCTGGGGGCAATGCAGAAGCATTAATTGTAACGTCCCAACCCGAGCTTTTATAAGCAGGATTGTTCAAGGCTTTGGCAACATCTGGTCTAGGTAACTTTACGTCAGCAACTGCGACGACGGTTTTATTGTCTGCCAGTGTAATAATTACCCGTTCTGGTATTTTGTTTTTGCCTGGTAGAAACGCCCATCCAGCGATTTTTACTGTAGCTGTCTTTGCGACCTCGTGTTTGGGTCCTATAGATTCATTTACTGTATCAAAAAAACCTGTTTTGCTTGGGTCTGATGGGGATTTAAATTTGACTTCGCTGGCATTTTTAACCCCAGGGATGGTCTTGCTGAAAGCTGGTTCTGCTTTTGTAGCGGCTGCTTTTACGGGTGTTGCTGCTGGTGAGGAATTTGCCGGTTTTGATGCATCCCCCTTTGTTTGAGAACCTTCTGTGCAAGCGGTTAATGAAACGGCGAGGATTGAGATCAAAAGCCAATTTTTTGTGCGATGAAACATAATTACCTTTGCAATTCAAATAAGTTTTTGAGATTTGAAGGTTGCTGCAACAGAGTAACGTAAATTTACCTAGCGGTCAATGGTATGGGGCAAGCGCTAATTGCTCATTGCTCATGGCTAATCGTTGATGATTCTTTCTCACCTGCTCAAGAAGCCCCTCTGCCCAGCTGCTGTATTTCGGCGTAAGCGGCATAAACTCCTTGGACGTTGTACCAATTAAGAAAAATTCGCGCAATTTCCAGGGCTAATTGCGGTTGACCTCGGTCTATTAGTTGTTGTAAGAAACCTGCCATTGTTTTTTCGTTGAGTCTGCCGCCGAGGGTGAGAAGTCCCCAGAGAAGTCGATGCAGTGGTGTCATTTGAATCATCATCCGTACTTCGGGTGTCGGATGTTTTTGATAAAACAAGACGCCCATGCGTCCCCGTTGGATTTCTTTTTCGATTAAGTTGGGAATTTGTGCCAGGGAGAAGGGCGGATGCCAATGGTAGCCGACAGCGTCAGGACATTTAATCAGTTTAAGACCGAGTTGTTTGAGGCGCACGCCTAATTCTAGGTCTTCCCAGCCGTAGAGTTGAAAGCGAGTATCGAAGAGTCCGGCTTTGATTAGCCAGTGACGCGCGATCGCTACATTCCCCGTGGCAAAATATGCAGCAGAAAAGTCGGTAATTTTGTACGGTTCTGAAGTAGGGTCGTCAAAGTTACAGGTGTTGATGACTCTACCATAGGTGAATAAGCGTACGCTCGCTAAAGTCTTTTCTCCCTGTAGGAGGGCGTCTGCGTGCGCCTGGAGGAAGTTTTCCGTCACCACTAGATCGCTATCGATAAAGATGATAGTATCCCCTAGTGCTTGTTCTACGCCTAGATTGCGGGCGGCGGCGGGACCTGCGTGAGATTGAGCGAAACGTCGCACGTGAGGAAATTTGGCGGCATCTGCTTCCAACCATTCCAGCGTGCCATCTGTGGAACCATCATCCACCAGCACTACTTCGTAACCTGTAACGAGGCTACCCTGTCTCAGATGCTGTTTTTCCAAGGCTAGGAGGCATTTTTCCAGGATAGGTCGGCGATTGTATGTTGGAATGACGACGCTGAAAAACACGGCGAGCTAAGAATGAGTCCCGGCTCATTGTAAAGACTTATTAATGCTTTGGCAATCGCTGGTTAGCAAAAAATAAAACTGTACGATGGCTGACAGAATCGGCAGCGATTGGATAGATAATGGAAGTTTGTCGTTTTTCGACTATGGAAGTTGCGATTCTCCTTCGGAGACGCTTCGCGAACGCATCGCCACAAGAGGAAGATTTGGCATGAAAGCTCAGGATTTGAACGGAAAAACCATTGCATTTGCGGGTTCTGGCGGTTTAGATAGTTGTACGATTACCCGTTGGCTGACCGATAAAGGTGTCAAGGTCGTATGTTTTACAGCAGATTTGGGTCAACCCGATGAAGAGGATGTGGAAGCAATTGGCAAGCGCATGTCAATGGCGGGGGCGGTAGATTTTGTTTTGTTACCCGCACGGGATGCGATCGCCGGGGCCGGTGTAGATTTAATTCAAACCCAAGCTTGCTATGAAGGACGCTACTGGAATACCACTGCAATTGCCCGCTGCGTCCTCACCAAAGCGATGATTCAAGCAATGAAAAAAAGAGGGCTGACTATTTTCAGCCACGGCGCAACTGGACGGGGTAACGACCAAGTCCGGTTTCAGCTAATTACTAATATGCTCGCCCCGGATTTTGAAGTTTATGCACCTTGGCGCGATGAGGAATTTTTAGCACGCTTTCCGGGTCGCAGCGAAATGATTGATTTCTGTCAAGAAAAAGGTCTTCCCGTCACCGCATCAAAAGATAAACCTTATTCCACCGATGCGAATATGCTCGGTTTAACCCACGAATCGGGATTGTTGGAAGCTCTAACAACTCCTGCTCATTTTGTCAAGCCAATTATGGGTTGTTATCCCGCCGATGCACCCAACGAAGCCGAAGAATTTACCGTGACTTTTGAGCAAGGTCGTCCGGTTAAAATTAACGGCAATGCGGTTAATTTGGTCGATGCATTTCTGCAAGCAAATGCTATCGGCGGACGCCACGGGATTGGGATTGGCACTCATTTAGTGGAAAATCGCTTTGTGGGAATTAAATCGCGCGGGGTTTACGAAAGCCCTGGGGTAGAATTGTTGGGAACTTGCTATGCATTTTTACTGCAATTAATTTTAGACCGCCGCGCGCGAGAGTTCTTTGACCAATTATCCTTATTAATTGCCAAGCAAATCTATCAGGGATATTGGTTTGATTTGGCGACGCAGATGGCACTCGAAGCGATTAAACGTACCGCAGAATTGGCGACAGGAACTATTAAAGTTTCGCTTTACAAAGGAAATATTTCCTTTGTGTCCGCCACCGATACAAATCATTCTCTATATTCAGAAGAAAATGCTTCAATGGAAGGGATTGGTAGTTATAATCATGGTGATTCGGAGGGACTGCTGCGGGTATTTGGCGTGAGTGCGCGAGTGTTGGCGACTAGCGGACAAGTAAAGTTAAAGAGTTAGGTTGAAGAAAGAAACCCGGTTTTTTGGAAAAACCGGGTTTCTGGATAGGAGAAGATGATGAAGGGTAAGCGATCGCATATAATCGCAGTTGTATTAATACTGGGAATACTATTTCGATTTATCAACCTCGACGGCAAACTTTACTGGTACGACGAAACGCTAACTTCCCTGAGGATTTCCGGACATACTCAAACAGAATTAGTCGAGCAAGCGTTCAACGGGCGAGTTATTAGCGTACAAGAATTACAGGAAAAATATCAATATCCCAATTCCGAGAAAGGTTTAAATGACGCGATAAATGCTTTTGCGGGAAATGCAGAACATTCGCCTTTGTATTACTTAATGGCGCGATTTTGGGTACAAACTTTTGGTAATTCTGTTGTCAGTATTAGAAGTTTATCTGCATTTATTAGTTGGCTGGCATTTCCTTGTATCTATTGGTTATCGCTGGAATTATTTGCATCATCCCTGACGGGATGGGTAGCGGTTATTCTAATAGCTGTTTCGCCTTTTCACGTGTTGTACGCGCAGCAAGCAAGACAATATAGTTTGTGGACGGTGGCTATTTTATTGTCGAGTGCAGCATTGTTAAAAGCAAGCAAGGCAGAGCCTTGCAATACTCGTACCCAGGCTGAGCCTGGGTACGAGAGTAGGGATGCTCTGCATCCTGTACGGTGGGGAAAAGCCAGCAAAGCAGCAGCTGAGGATACTCGTACCCAGGCTGAGCCTGGGTACGAGAGTAGGGATGCTCTGCATCCTGTACATTGGGTAATTTATGCATTAACAGTAGCGATTGGACTTTATTCCCATTTATTTTTCGGTTTAGTTGCGATTGGACATGGAATTTATATAGTTGCAATTGAAGGCTTTCGATTTAGTAAAAAAGCGATCGCTTATTTACTAGCATCATTGACAGGGTTGCTGATTTTTTCACCGTGGCTTTTGATAATTGCCGCTAATTTATCCCAAATTATTCAAAATACAGCAACAACTAACTCAACAGTGCGAAATTTGCCTTTACGTTGGTTATTAAATTTGAGCCGGCTATTTTTTGATTTGAATCACGGTTTAAGTTTTATCAATCCAATTTTATATATAACGGCAATTTTATCGATTTGGGCGCTTTATTTTGTCTGCCGTAACACTCCGAAGCCGACTTGGTTATTTATTTTTACTTTAATTGGAGTCACGGGATTAGCTTTAATTTTACCAGATTTAATTTTAGGCGGACGGCGATCCAGTGTGACTCGATATGCAATACCTTGTTTTTTAGGAATTCAAGTTGCTGTGGCTTATTTGCTGACAGTTAAAATAACTAAAAGCCAGCATGTAAAACGGTGGTCATATGTTTTAGTTGCCTTAATTGCCAGCGGGGTTATATCCTGTGTAGCGAGCAGTTTCTTTCCAATTTGGTGGCACAATAGTCATACAAATAGTAAATATAATCCCCAAGTTGCTCGAATTGTTAATCAAGCGGAACATCCGCTTTTAGTCACTGATGAAATTCCGGGAAGAGTGCTGGCTTTTAGTCATTTGCTGAAGCCTGAAGTGAATCTTCAGTTAGTGGTAGAGGGAAATATTCCTAAAATTCCAGATAAGTTTGGCAATGCCTTCTTATATCGTCCTTCCGAGAGATTGCGCCAGGGGATTGAGCAAGAGCAAAATTTTAAAATAGAGCCGGTTTATAAAGATTGGCTTTGGAAACTTAGGAAAAAAGTCTAGAAACCCCGCGAGTAGGGGCACGGCGTATAACAATTTTGATTTATACCAAAAGATTGTGGAATGCCGTGCCCATATTTTGCGGTGGCGCGAGTAGGGGCACGGCGTATAAAAATTTTGATTTATACCAAAAGAT
>NZ_BLAY01000193.1 GCF_020521235.1 Microseira wollei NIES-4236
GGGCACGGCAATAATCAAGTTTGCGCTGCCATCAAAATATTCGGATGCCGTGCCCCTACAGGGTGATATTTCCTGCTGAACATGGTTGTCGGGGCACGGCAATAATCAAGTTTGCGCTGCCATCAAAATATGCGGATTTGTGCCCCTACAGTGTGGTATTTGCTCTCTTAAGCCCCCCTTGGCAAGGGGGGTTTGGGGGGATCGGTTTTATCAATAGCAACCTGGTTGACACTCTCCGGGCTAAAGCCACGGAGATTCTTGGTTCCACGAGTCCACTTAACACCAGCTTCTTTGCCCTACTGATGCCAGAGATGGTTCTCTCCCCAAGCGTTTTGCTCCATTTCAGAAGCCTGTTTGGGTATGCCCTACCCTACAGTTCAAAACCAAAAACCCTGGTTTCTCTGTACTTGTTGCTTGAAGTTTTTACCTGTGCAAGCATTCCTGCACAGAACCCCATCACTTCAGTTTTCAAGCTGCGCTGCCTCTTGGCGAGCTGGGTTTTTAAGGTGGTTGACTACCCTTGCCACAGCTTAAATTCTATCAAAAGTCCCCCTGGAAGGGGGAGGCTTTAGACCCAATTTTTCGGTAAATTAGTCGATCGGCGATCGCATATAAACCCCCTCCACCACTTTCGCCAGTCTTTGCATCCCCATTTCAATCTCTTCATCCGTAGCCGTCAGGCTAATTCTGATACATTGTTGCTTATGGACCCACTCTGACCGCAAGCCTGGAAAGAACGAACTACCGGGAACAACAATCACACCCACTTGCTTCAATTCCTGGTATAAATCCCAATCGGTAATCGGTAAATCTTGCAACCACAACCAGGCAAATATTGCCCCTTCGCCGCGATGGAGGAACCAAGGCAGATCCTTGGGCATTGCTTTGTCTAGGGTGGATTCTACAACGATAAACTTGTTTTGGTAGTAGGGTCGGATAACGTTAACCGAGATATCGGCAAGCGCACCGGAGTTGATCCCACGGGTGGCGATCGCTTGTCCATACCGCGACGAATGTATGCACAAATTCGTCTGAAAGCACTCTAGCACCCCAATCAACTTGGCATCGCCAATCGCAACGCCAATCCGCTCCCCTGGCAGTCCAGCTTTTGATAAGCTGATGCAGTGCAAAATATTCTCGCCGAATACTGGCGTCATCTCGGTAAAATTTAATGCAGGGAAAGGCGGAGCGTAAGCCGAATCAATCAGCACCGGCACATCGTAAGATGCTGCCAAATCGGCTATTTTTTTCACTTCTTCGTCGGTTAGGACGTTGCCGGTGGGGTTGCAAGGTCTTGAAAAAATTACGCAACCCGTAGTTTCATTTATTACCAGTTTGCTGAAATCGGGTCGATATTTAAACCTGTGAGATGCTTCGTTAATATCCAAAGTAGGCTGATAAGCAACTAACGCTTCTGGGGTTAAAGTAACGCCCCCATAACCCGTGTAGTCTGGACTCAGCGGCAGAACGATTTGTTTGAGATCGCCACTTGCCGTATATCCGCCGAAAGCATTAGCGGCGTAGAAGTAAATGCTTTGACTGCCGGGGGTGATTAAGATATTGCGATGGGTGAGGTTTAACCCATAGCGGCGATTGAAGTCGGAAGCGATCGCATCAATCAGCGGCTGATATCCTTGAGATGACCCATAGCGGCAAACCACCTCGCCGTATTCCGAACTCGCGAGGAGTTGAGCGGTACAATCTCGCCAAAGCTGCTCTACTTCGGGCAAAATGACCGGATTTCCAGCGCTTAAGTTAATAAAATCCTGCCCCTTGCCTGCTTGCAAAGTTTCGATGATGTCCTTCATGATCGCCCGCACGCCGGTAAGTTGGGACATCTGAGTGCCAATTTGAGACAGGGCAGGATGCATAAAAATTTCCAAAACGCCGCTTGTGCTAATAATTTTACCTAGAAACAGCAGAATGCCCGCACCATCATCTTTGATTTGGTGTCGGGATGAATGCGCGTCAGCCGAAAAGTGGTGTCTGACTGCATCGGCGCAGTTAACAAGGAAGACACCGACGACTCGGCGAACATACACCCGATATCACTCAGGACTTAGGCGCAAGTTCCCGGTTTCTACGAGAAATCGTTGGTTTGGCAACCATAGATCAACGAAGAAAGCGGGTTTCTGGCAAGGCGCTTGCGTAAGTCCTGTCACTGTCACCGCGAACCTTGTCTGTTTTGAGCGACCTATGCGATCGTAAATAGATAAACACGGTAAGGTCGATGCCATGTACAGAGCAGTTAAAGTCAGACTCTATCCCACACTTGAGCAAGAAGCTGATCTTGCTCAATGTTTCGGTAACGCTCGTTGGTGGTGGAACTACATGCTCAATCTCACATCGACCCAGTACAAAGAATCCGCAGTGATTTAATTATCGGGGGTAGACTTGCCACGGCTGAGGGTATCTAAGCGGAACGCCCGGTGGGTAAACTTGAGTTGCCATCACGGGCTGGTTCCATAAACCCCGAAAGTCCCAAGTGTCCCAGGGACTAACCGGAGTTTCATCTGGTGGCGATAACGAGGATCCACTCGCGCTCGTATTGACAAATTCTTGGTCGCCCCACATCAGTATGATCAAGCTATCCTCACCGCGAAAGACCAGGCATTCGTGCGGACGTTTACCCAAGTCTGCCCGTCAATAGTCAATTGGGACAAGCTGTTTAATCCGTTAGAAGCGATGATTCCAAAATCAGAAGAAGTGAATCCAACAACCCAGCTTTGAGTACTTGAGCATAGAGCCAACCGTTTCAACAAATCCCTAGTTCCACCTGGATTGAAATTTGTAGGGAACAATTCTGGATTAAACACAATATCCTGCTGGTTTGGCGATAACGGGTTACCTGGCAACACCCTAAATCTACTAATATCATTTCCATTAGGCGCAAAAGCGTAAAGAGAATTATTAGACCACCAAGTTGGTTTAACCGCAGGACAAAGAAAACCGGCAGAACATAACCCAGCATTGTTGTCGGGTCGAACCGCGACTACCATCGCCATCTCTTGCGATTGAAAAGTCGCCCATCTAATGGGAAAATTTTCGTTTGAACTATAGTTGATGTTTACAGCATTATTGAAGTTGGCATCCCTGGAGATACCAATTGTGTTGGGAGTCAAAGTCGTTCTGCTAACTCCGTCTCCCTGCCACAGTTGAACTTTAATGTTTGTTGCGCTTGGTTGTTCCACCAAGTATTTCAGAAAAGCCCTATCTTTCGGAGACGCAGACAAAGGCGCATCCCAAGAAAAAACAGCCTCATTTCCCGAAGCTGCCTCTTGCCTATACCCTATTGATATTAGTTTACTGTTGAGGACTGCTCTATATTTAACCGCATCCCAGATCTCGTTAATAATCTCGCTACTAAACTGTACTGGGATCTTCAACCTATAAAATCAAACCTTAAGTTAATTGTAGCTGCATGGGGAAACATTTTTTCTATAACCATTGGGCATTGTTGTGAATCAGCTCTTACAGGAACTGGAGACAATTGTAATTCTAACTCTTCACCGTTTCCGCTCAATATTGCATCTAAAAAAATCCCCCGCTGCATCAGAGATTCCGGATTGATGTAAGGAGGTCTGTATAAATCTTGCTGCCTTTGTTGCTTGCTTTGATACAGCCGTACTCGAACTGGTAAATTGCTGGCAATCTTAGTTAATATTGTTAACATTGGTAAGGTTATAGTATCTAGCTTATAATTATATCCTGCTTCCGCATTCCAAGTGTAAATTAAATTGCGAAGGTTAAATTGTATTTCCGGTTCTGGTAAATCTTGAATTTCATTAGCGGGCGGAACGTTGTAAAGCATGTTAAATCAACCGGCATAAACTTCGATTTGAACGCTAATATTGATGTTTTCCGTAGCGTAATCCCAAGGATACCTGGGATACCTACCCCTCTTAACACCTTTTTTTCTAATAGATCTCTTAAATCCTAACTCGCTCCTAATGCTTGTATTTAGCTGAGGAGTTCCGTCAACTTGCTGCCAAATGAACACACCAGGTGCTGTAAAGTTATCTCCAGAGTCTTGGTAAGTGCCAGGAACGGAAAATACCACGACCTCACCAACGTTTCTTTGAAAAAACAACTTTCGCACCGTTGCCAAATAAGGAACGGGTCCGCAGTAGTAAACGTCAGCAAGCAGTAGGTTCGCCCCTACAGGTTGACTTAAGTTTATAGGCCCCCAATTTACCCTAACTGCCAAATCTCCAGATTCATCGAAAGGCAACCCCCCAGTATTGGTAAATTGCCAACTTTAATCGGTGATAGCGAAAGTACCTAAGGATTCCCAAGACATCTAGATTCCCAACAAATCTAAATTTTGATTGACAAGGCGAACGTAGTCATCCATATTTTGTTCCTTGGCTTCCATAATGTCTAAAAATTCTTCCTCACTGATTTCCCCGCTCAACCATTTATGTAAAGCTTGAGAAGTATTAAAAACGGCACGGCAAGCCTTCTCAAGCTCGGCAGGATCGTTTAAATAAAACGAGAATAATTTGCCGATACAAAATCAACACAAGCCGATATAATATTACCGTATAATTACCTAAAAGTCGTAAAATTATTAGGTGTTTGGTCGGGCCATAATTCAACTTTAATTGTCTTCTCAAAATATCTATCTTCGGGATTGGCGAGGTTAACTCTTGCGCGCCTTTGCATTCTTTCTGCATCGTCTATTGAATTTCTGCGAACCGTCATCGAACATTCAATTGGATAAAAACGAGCTAGTTCGGAGCGAAACGTTGGGGATGTTGCGGCTACCTTAGTAAGGCTGGGCTTTCTTAATTCAATTGATACCGGCATGAAAGTTTTCAACTTTCTAACCCGGCGTTCGCACTCGGACTCGTTAATTCCTTTGACAACCAAGTTGCCTAAAAATTGCTCTCGTTCGTAGCACTTATACTGCATAATCCAATTCCCATCGGGTGCGCCGTGCATAAATTCGTCGGCGGCGGCTTTAATTTGCTCGCAAGATAAGTTTAGTTCGACCAGGGGGATATTGCATTCGCTCCATCGCCCAGCGCTGCCATTTTGCTCTACTAAAGGAGGCTTCTTTACTGTATTCCAGCGAATTTTTAACTGCCTGAATAGATAAGATTTTTTCAAAGAATCTTCTAGCTTTTCACCAACCCAGTAGCCTAGATCGCGCTTGCCAATTAATTGCTGAGTATTGATAATTCCTTGGGTTTCTTCAATGACAAATTCTGGAGAACCAGAAACTATATACTTATCTCGATCTAATCTATTATCCGGTTGCAGCACTATCGTGCGCTCCGGGCATTTCGCATCTTGCACTGCCCCACGAGCTAGCGCATATTGGTCGTCAGCTGCACTTGCCCAAACGAAGCCAGCCTCAATAATTGCTTCTACAAAATTTTCGGTAAAATTCTCTACTGGTTGTTGTAACCATTGAGGTAAAGATTCAACCTTCCTTTCCCATCGCTGGGCGAAGGAATCGTTTGTACCCGATTGTTGGGTAATGCTCCGCATTCCAAACCACTCCATAGTTCGGGAATGAAGCATAAACCCATAAAACATATTGGCAGTTTGGGCTTGCCTAATTTGGAGAAGTAGTGCTTGCAATTGTCCCCTTACTTCTTCGTTACCTTCTTCAGCCAGTGCGGCTGCAACTCGACCGGAAATAATTGGAACGCGGATATCGATCGAGCGATCGCGCCCCTGACTTCCAACATTACCGGCTATCTTGGAAACGCCCATCTGCACCAGGCGCACCGCTCCCCATCCTAAAGTTGTTCCCAGCGCACCAGCAGCAGCATTCAAAATTAGCTGGTTATTAGCCTTGATTCGATCGCGCAATTGTTGGTCAGTTTGATGCCAATCGAAAGTCCACAATTGCACTCCAAGTTGAACGATCGTTCCCCATATTTGAGTAAAACTTCGCCTCACCAACCTAACAATTGCACTCTTAGGGAAACCGAAAAACTTTTTAATCGGATCTATAAACCGATTAAGAACGTTTTGGACTTGATTAGGTGTAATGTTGGTGTTTTCCGTCTCGGATTGATCTACATCAATGCGTCGCACTCCAGTGCTAACGGGATTGCGAATAAATCCAACAACCCCACCAGTGGCATACCGCCTTAATTCTCCGCTTCTAAGTTCTCGGTTTGTAATTCTGATGGGCGAGAAGAAATTGTTAATCATTAGCTACTGAAGCACTGCTACAAGATTATTGAGCTCGGCAGGAAATGCGCCCCACCACAGTGCATTGCATTGTGCTGTAATAGCCTGGAGGGTTCATCGCTGGATAAGGTTGATTAGTTCCAGAAACGCGTTCAGAAAAAGAACCTAATCTTTGGCCTACCAATGCCGTGTTGTTATAAATTGTTTGAGCATTGTCACAAGATATTAACAGCTTAACACAAAGTTCAACAACCTTGGGAGCGTTGAGCGCTGCCACTGGCTCACCTATCAAGGCCCCAATATCTACGTATGCTTTCCCATCTATAATTACAAAAGAGTTAGCGGGAATTTGTTTGTTGCTTTGGACATTTTGAAACGTCAGTATAGTGTAAGATTAGACAATGATAGTATTATTACACAAAATGTACGGCGAGCAAGATAGGTTTAATTTTCCGGTTAGAACAATATTAAAAACGATTTCTGCTGCCACAGGCACAAGTGTTGTCGATTTATATTGCCCGACCTTAATAACTCCTTTTGATGACGTAGAAGGAACGCGCTACGCAGGATTTATTACCTTTCTGACGGCTACAATTAACATCAAATCTTTGGGAGAAGTTGAGTTCCCACCAATTCCAGAATCAGCATTGCCGGAAGAAGTGCAACAAATACTAGATGAAGTCTCCCGCTTGACAGCTGACAAATCAATGGGGATTTTAACTAGATTTGAAGGCCAAACACCTCAAGAAGTTTGTACCCTGCCAGTATTTAATCAGAGTTTTTTATACAGAATTTCCTTAATGCCGTTTTTTTCAGGTACTAACAATACAATTGATGTAGGATGCAATCAAGCCCGTGCGGGCGAAGTGCTATCTTTGCAGATGGTAGATCGATTGCAGCGAAACGATAGAATTTTTATTCGAGGGTCGGTTATTGAACGCGCTAGTTGGAAATTACCTAAAGCTAGAGCGAAAGAGGTAACATACCAGAGTTATCAGCGAACGGTAACGGCAGATGAATTAATCGTCCTGGCGGCAAATCCAAAACGCAATAATGCTACATTCATTAATTATTATGACCCCCCCGCCACCGCTAATTGGCAAGATTATGTAATCTGGATTAAGCAAGGTAACGGACAAGGTAAACCTTTATTTCCAAGGGTAAGTTATTATCAAATTACGCGCGACAATTATTGGTCGGGGCCAGTTTGGGCACGTTCTAGTGTACCGACTCAATTAGCAGTAGAGGAGGGGAAAGAAGTTTGAGGTTAAATACAGAACAAAGCTGATCAATTAACCGCGATCGCTTAGCAGTGCCGGTAAGCGATCGCTGGTTACCCAATCACCCAAAAGAGCGCTACGGGAAACTTCCGTATTGCTATTTTCGGACTAGGTTTTATGAATATGGGACGGCAACTTACGATTTACCATGTAGGTCAATCCGACGCCAGCCAGAATACAATGAGGAAATGTGGTATAGAGTTAGTCAGTTGGGTAATTTACAAATAGAAAAATTCTTTTGGATAGGAGCGCTGCTACCTTTTCAACCGCTATTTTTTAGCGCTAATCCGCGTTTGACTTCTAAAGGCGAAAAAGTAAGTTTGGAAGAGGATGATCCTTGGGGTTTTGTTTACGAGTAACTTATGTATTTATCTCACAATGGTTTTGTTTTTAAAGCAGGGGGGAACTTACCGAGTGATGCGTACTACAACGCTTGCGTCCCAGAAACTGTGGGTTTGGGAAATAGGGTTCCCGTAAAGATTAGACTAGGGCAATCTGTAATAGTAACGGAGCAACAAACAACTGCTCAAAGCACCGAAGAATCTGTCACCGTGACCGTTCAGCAGGAAACTGTTGTGATTCCGTTTCAAGGCGCTACCGTTAACAATCCAGTGCGCGATCGCCAAAGCGTTCAAGCTGGACAAGAAATCCCGGTACAGTCAATTCCAACCAGAGGAAATCAAGCCTTAGAAACTTTTAACCGGCAAGCAGAAGAAGCGGCAGGAACGACTTTTTTATTACCTCCAGCAGCAAAAACGAATCAATTGGTTCGGCAAGCAACGCAAACTTTATCTAAAGAAATAGCGGCACAAGCAGCATCGGCAGGCCAATTGGCAGATGAAGCTGTTGCGGCAACTTCATCTTCAATAGACGATGCTGCCAGGTTAACCGCAAAACTAAAAGGGCTTAGCGCGGCGCAGATTCAACAAATTTTGCAGAAGGCGAATATTCCTTTTTCTCAAGCTAAAGTAATAGCCCAACAAGCTGTTACTAATGCAGATGAGGCAGCAAATGCATTAAGAAGTTTAGGCTTTGCCAAAATCGCTGAACTTAACAAGCAAGTTACCCAACAACTTAATCGAGTTGCAGCGAGCGTGTGTTAGACGATGACTATAGTTTGCGATTTGGTTAGACAAGCTAGTCAAGGTTTGCAGGGAGCGGGGACTTTAGGTAATTTAGTCAACGCTTTAAATGCCCTATCCATCCCTGACATTTCCATTCGCCTTGGTAGTAGAGGGAAAGCGGGTTTATTTGACCTGCCATTCCTCTTAAACGAAAAGGGAATTGAATGTTATTCCCCAGAATTAGGAGATTCAATTTATGTGACGCCGCTGCAATGGTACGCAAACGGAATGAGTTGCAGTGGCTTGAGAGATCCGGATAGAGAGGCGCTACAGAAACCCTGAGAAGAATTAGAATAGAAAGAAGGAGGAAAAAAATATCGTTCAGCGGATTCCCTATAGAGTCCCATTGAACATTCCAGAAGAATTTCCAGGTCAAATACCGCTATTTCGCGACGGATTTAGGGATGGCAGCGAAATTGTAATATTCCAGAAAGAAGGAAAGTTAGAAATTGAATCTGAAAGAAGTACTTCTTTTTTACAGTGGTATAGTTGGGTAACTCCATCAGTACCCGGAATTGACCATTTTGTTCGTGAATATAAGCGCGAAGTATTTGAAATTAAACCGGGAGATAGATTGCTAAAAAAAACAAATATCAGACAGAGAAATGAACGCGATGGGCATACCAACGATGGTATAACCGTTCCCCCTTTAACGTTTTTTGTTTTTACAGGGATTATGACTCGGCGACGCAATCAGGAAAGAGATCGAAGCTACACTCAGTTTTTTAGATATAGCGAACAATTAGATCGACCTTGGTACTTCGGCAATTTTAGAGTAGTCGCTGATGTATTTTTAGATTATACTGAGACAAATTATAAGTTTACCCCTAAAGAACCTAAACCAGAACCGAAAATCGGTAGGGAGTGGAAATACAAAGATATCGAAAAACAAGATAAAGAGGTTCGCTGCGCTCTGGGCTGTTCGTGTAATCAAATCGCTAAGTTAATTCAACAAAACCGTCAAACCAACGCCAACCTAGAACGCTTGATTCAGGAAATACACAAGGCTACAGCTGCGGGATTTTTCAGTTCCCCTGCGGCACAATTTGTTACTTTTGAACAAAGGATTGAAAATGTCGGTAAAACCCTCTACAGCCAGTCTCCCGGTCGAGGGGGAAAAATTGCAGTTCAAAACTTGCTAGATTCGACAGCTGCGTTAATTTCAGCAGAATACCATCGCCTCGGGTTACACAAGTTTCCCGCATCCGTTCCTAAAGAATTAATTCCCAATCCCAATCAAGCTTTGGAAGCTATTGACCGAGATTTTATTAGCCTTCAAAACTTAGCATATTTCCTAAAATGGCAGACAAAAATAGATGATGAGCGCCTTGGGCAATGGCCTATTGAATTTGAGGTCACAGAAGACGGTAAAAAGAAAAAAGTTTATCTGTGGAATATTGCCGAGGCTTTGGGCGACATCTTTGGCGCTTTAATTAAGGTAGTAGAAGATTCCGATATTGGGGTTCAATGGGGCATCCGAAGCAGTGTAGAAGCTTCAAAGGCTGGCAATGCTGCATTAAAAACGTTGCATCTATTGAAAGAGCTTGTTAGGTTTTCGAGAGCTTTGACCCAGGATGACATCCTCAAAGTTCAGTCCACATTTACCCCCGCTCCGCTTCAAGCTCAAAGTGCAGAGGACATGTTAAAACCCAACACCCAAGATTTAACTGTTACCAATATTATTGATAGGCGCTCTTTGCTGGGATTGTTACTGAACATCTCTTACTGGACTCAGATCTCTGGGAGATCCGTATATGGCGATTTAAGTAATAACCCGGTCACTCGTCAGCCAAATATGCCGGGGGATGGCATTCGGGAATTGAGGAGACGTTCTAGGGTGGCGAACAAGCGCTGGGATGAGTGGCGGCGCAAGCGCCAACAGCGGCAAAACATTGCGCTAGGCGATCAACCGCCTGAGAGAATGCACCCACCAGACATTAAAGACATTTCTCCTCGTCAACAGTGATACTCATTGCCTAAACGTCGCCGCTTAAACGCGGATATTTCCGAACCACTTTATCTTTCGCTCTCTTTGGTCTGCGAACGATTGGCGGTATCTAAAACTCAATTCGTAGAAAAAGCGTTGATTGCTGCACTACACAAGTACTGTCAAGCTAATCCGGAATTGGCAAAATAATTAGATTCGGCTGTCTGAGAGATGCAATGGAAGCTGTGCTTCCCACAGCGAACCGCCTTGGCGGTTGCTATAACTTCTCCGTAATGAGTGCTTGATACGCAAAGAATGCAAATCATAAAAATTAACAATTGTTGTAGTATCTGCAAATACCTACAAACAAATCCCGCATTTGCTCTGCCAGCTGCGGGATAAGCTTGACTAACAATAAACAACTGGCAATGGTATCCTAAACAGGCCCGCTGCGGCAATTTCAGTCATCCGTTCTGGAAACACTTTCCACCCATTACCTTTAGGTGGTAACACGATACACCCAGCGCTACCAGGAACGTTAGCGTCAGCATGGATGCCGAAATCGCCACGCTGTATGCCATTGACTTGGACAAAAGGTTTGATGGGATAGAACATACCCTCAATGCCTTTTACCCCTGGCATGTTGATGCTTTTGGTTTCTACCCAGTAATTTTTCCCACCCGTTTCTCACACAGCAGGTATGGCACCCCTGCCTCTTAAGTCCGTATCATCTCTGTCTTGATTCCCGACGCTACCGCTAGTCGCGATATAAACATCAACTAGCTCGCCTCGCTTAGTCAAAATCATTCTGCCTTCCAACAAACTGTTAGAGGAGCGTAGATCCATGAAAAAAGCCAGCATTGCTTTGATGGTATAGTTTGTGTGGTTAAGCACCGGGCTTTTGATTTTCGTCGGTTTTGTCGGACAAAAGTTCCTTCAGCAGCAGCGCGTTCTGCTGCTACAAATATTCCCCCATGTCGGCATACTCTTCAATTTCGGCTTTCCGGTTAGCGGCAATCAGTTTTACTGCGCCGCGAGCGTAAGCGCTCCCTGGTCCTGCGTCAGGAACTAGCAATACCAGTGCTTCACCTGGTGCCGGAATTGTTGAGGTCATTTTGATGTCAAGATTTGCATCCGATGGTTGGGTTGTTGATTGCATTTTTTGGCTGCATCTCTCTAATTACACTTTTCCCCAATAAATTGTGATTCTCGGGGGTAAAGTGTAATGTTTTACTCAATCTTTAATAAAGGTAGGATAGCTTTCTAAAACAGCGTTTCATCTTCAAGTGAGGCTATATATTTCGCGGATTTACTGAGATTTTTTCGGCTCAGCTCGATTAAAATATCGACTTTGGTGCGGTTTTGTTTTTTGGCAGCAGCACATAGAAGCAAGTAGTCTTGCTGAGTAACTTTGAACCATAGAGATGCGTTGCGTGGTTCTGGGTCGAATTCACCAACGCCGCGCCGCGATTGCCGTCCTTTCTTTCCCATTCATCTTGACCAACTTTTGATTAGTTCTTCTATCCAGTGGCGAGTACTTCCAGCAGCGTACGCTTTCTTTACCAGCTGCGCGCGGAATGCCCTCACCGAGGGTGCAAGCACCCGGAATATGCAACTTTACCACCTGCACCGATGCTGCGTACGCGGTGGATGTAGCAGTAGCGCCCATAGAGGTATTGCTTCACAAAGTACTGTTCCACCCATTGAAAGTTCTCCCATTCCACGCAATCTCGTTCAACCGGAGAACTTTTTTCAGCTGTAACGGTAGGGATATCACCCGCTGGCAATCCTAAATCCAAAAAGTTCTCCCATTCCACGCAATCTCGTTCAACCGTAGAACTTTTTTCAGCTGTAACGGTAGGGATATCACCCGCTGGCAATCCTGAATCCAAAAAGTTCTCCCATTCCACGAATTCTCGTTTAACGGGAGAACTTTTTTCAGGTGTAACGGTAGGGGTATCGCCTGCCTGCAATCCTGAATCCAAAAAGTTCTCCCATTCCACGAATTCTCGTTTAACGGGAGAACTTTTTGGCGACCATCCATCGCAGTCGATCGACCATTCTGTAATAGTACTATCCTATTGATGAGTGTTGAATAGCGGTAGCTGCTCTGAGTTTTTAATCTTCTTCTTGCTCATGGTAATAAAGTGGTTGTTTTCCCCAATCTTCATCTCAAAAATCATCATCATAGTCAGCTAGGTGTGAGCGTGGGCATAACTCTTTGGGTATTCCAGCAATCATAATCATGAACAAACTTGAAGCAATCTCTTGCATGGCTTCAATTGGGTTACGCTTAACCTGCTGCCCGTGGCAGTGGTTCACGTACCGTACGATTTCAATCCGGCAATAGCGCTCATACCAGCGATGGGGATTGCCCCCATCCTGCTCGCGATAAAAAGTCAGCACTTTTTGCTCAATCTCGTTACCGAGTTCGTCGATTTCCAGCGAGCGTGTACGGGTTGTGAACTTCTGTTTTTTCTGGGGTGATTGAGGCATGGGAAAAATCAAGTTCTTTATCCCATCCTTTTGCCAAAATTTGATAGGTCGCCGAATTTTTAGCGAATAGAGTTTGAAGTTCTCTTGCTACCGCTTCTCCCTGAGCTACACCCCTCTCTTTGTTTTTTGGGTGTTGTAAGGCTAGTTGCAGGGTGATGACGGCTAAGCTGCTACGCAGCTAAACCGGACATTCTTTTTGATTTTTCTGTCCCATTTAATAACCATTTCTCCTTCGTTTAATAATTTCTGCAGCAATTTTTCCAATTCTTCTACTGATTCAAATAACCGATGGGCTATATATTCTTTGGCTGAATGCCAAACTAATTCAATTAAATTCTAATCTGGGTGGCAAAAACTCTAAAATAATGTGAGGCATTTCAGCTTCAATTTTTCTCAAAATATCTTTGTTCTTGTGATAGCTATCCTTGTCAAGAATCATCACAATCTTAATTCCTGAACCGGCAAATTTCTCAGCTTGGTTACCTGTTATTCTTGAATTCTCGAATCATTTCCCGCTGCTGGTAAAACCTATCTGCATCTCCTTTTTATATGACGAAAGTTAATCTGTTTTTCTCGGGATATCTTAACCCAACCATCAGATTTACTCTACCTCTTCTCCTAGTACCTGTAATTTTTTTTCTTCGCCCTTTTCTGCCCCAATTTTTTCTTCTTATCACTCGTAAGCTGAATCCGCTCTCATCCCAAAACCATACCTGTAAACGCTCTGGTGTTATGAGAGTTATTCTTAAATATTCTGATAACTTCTGTTTAAATGTTTGGAGAGTGAATCGGGTTTTGTTTGTCTTCTAGGCTGTATTTTGCCCAAAGGTAAACGGATTTTTTTTTAGGCAGTATCCTGCGGGAGCCGCTGAGTTTTATTCCTGTAACTTTTTCCAGATCTGTTGCTAATCTGGCTGCCGCCCAAATTCATATCCATATTCTTCTGGGTCTTTCAAGGGTTGTCTCTAGCAAGATTTTTTCAGACGGAGTGACTTTACGAAAATTACCTGAGCTTCTTTTATCTAAAAAAGTATCCAGATTATCTGGAACGCCATGAACTGACCAGTAAGCCACTGTTGTGTAAGCTATTTCAAGAAAATCACTAATTTCTTGATAAGTCTTCCCGTCATTTATCAGCCAAAGAATTAAAACTTTCTCTCTGCTCTAATTATCATCAGACTCTTTTAGTAGTTTTATTAGTCTTTCTTTCTGCTCTTGAGAAAGATGGTTTTTGGCTGGCATATGTACTGCGCTCGCGCTCCGAGGGTTCCTCAAAATATTATACAATCTAGCTGCTACGCAGCTTACCGCAGCCAAGCGGTGAATGTGAATTATCGCGGCTGCCTCTTTCCATTTGTTTCATCTCCCAGACCATCTGTTTTATCAAAATGCGGTCTTCTGAGGAAATGTTGTACATCGGTGATGGCTAATGGGTAATAGGTAATTGGTAATCAGTAATGCGTCTTGAATGTCTTCGCCAGGTCACACCGCAGTCGAACATTCTATTCGGATTGACTAGGGTTGAACAACAGCCGTTTTGAGTTTTTAATCCTCTTCCTCGTCATCGTCGCAACCCGCTACTGAGTATTCTTTTTCCGCGTCAAGTTGATTGAGGATTTACCTCTAAGTTCAAGTTACACCACTGCATCGCCACCAGCGTAACCGAAAGGAATCAGCGAATATGTCCCAAGACTGGTAAGGTTGAAAGCGTTTTCAACCTTAACGGTTGGCGTTTTGCTTAAAACCAGCATTTCTCGATGACAGCACTGGGGAATCCCTAACAACAGGTGGGTAAACTATGCCCAGAAATAATGCTAGAAGAGTTTGACAAAATCCTAGGGCTTCTAGAGAGGAAATCCACATGGCGATCATGTGGTTATCAACATGCAATACATCCTCAGAGCGATGGGTACCAACTCGGCACAAGAAACTCGATCGGATATTCAGGAGAGTCTGGAACTGCTCGAACAACTCAGAGCTAGGTTCGCCGCTTTTGAATCAGTTCCTCAATCTAAAAATCCTCGTCGTCGCGCTTGGCCGCGAAACTCTCAATGCCGCCCCCATATTAGACTTCTCCAACAAACAAACTATCCAGGGATCGCGTGGGGTAAAATAGAGTTTTACCTTGCCAAAAATGAGTCAACTGAGAGAATACATAGAAAAGCAACCATCAGAAACCCAACGGTTAGTGGGACTAAATTACGAGCCGGATCGAGTTAATAGGTCAAGCCGAAAGATTACACAAAGAAAAACAACTGGCAGTAGCACAGAAAAAAACGAGAATAATCAAAGCTCGAGGTGGTAGGCAACCAAAGTTAAGCTTGACCGACCAGGTTCTCCTGACATTAGTATATCTACATCACTTACCGACATTCCAGATGCTAGGAGTTCAATCCAGTTTGGACTAAGTGAATCAGCAGTCAATTATATATTTCACTACTGGCTAGGAATACTAAGGGAGCTGCTACCAGCGTCCCTGGTAGAACAAGTAAAAAAAAACGCAAGTCAATGGGAATGGATTGAAGAAATATTAAGCCAATTTGAGTTAATAGTGGATTTGGCGAGCAATCCCGTGAAAGACCAACAGAGTATCAAGATCCAAAAAAGTATTACTCATGCCTGAAGAAAAGGCATACATTTAAAAACCAATTAATAGTGATGCCTACAGGTAAAGAAATAGTCGATGTAGTAGTAGGGAAACCGCGAGCAACCAGCGACATAAAAATATGGCGTTCAAGAAGGACAGAGTATAGTGATAACCAGAAGTTTCAAGGAGATAAAGCTTATGTGGGAGAACCAGGGATAGAATAAAAAAAGTAGAAGTCAAGGAATTACAATTGAACAAAAACAGGAAAATCAAAAACCAGCCAAAAAAAGATGGTAGAGCATCTGATTAGGTAGGTGAAAACCTACAGGATAGCCGCTGAAAGATTTAGATTAAAATCTTCAAGATCTGAACGAGTAATTTTGACAGTATGTGGATTAATTAGATGGCGAATAGGCGCGATAGTTTTAAATAGCTAAAAACTCGAAAAATTCTGAGTAAATATGATATCAGATTACCTGAGAAATCCGCTCCAGTGTGACTGCAACACTGCCAAAGCCTGATGTAACCGTTGGTTTTTGACTGCCCCCCCGGGGGGCAGGCAGTCAAAAACCAATATTAGAGAGGCTTTGACAGTTTTTGGAGATGTCTATTGCAGGCAGTCAGGACAAAAACCATTCTCAGATAGATGTGGAAAGCAATAGTGGCAATCTGGTGGCGAGTCAGGGTCGGTGTCGGGAAACCAGCAAGGTTTGGTTTCGGTATTCCAGCAGTCCGGATGATCCGAGTTAAACACGTAATGTGAGCAGTTAAACACGTAATGTGAGCAGTTAAACACGTAATGTGAGCAGCGAAGCGTACCACCAGTCGCTGGAGAAAACAAAACCAGCGACCAGATGCGTACGCTGGTTTATATCGTTTTTGATTTCATCAGAGCTAGAATTCGCTTTTCTAAATTTTCTACTTTCTCAAAGAAAATAGATTGATGCTCTCTGTTTTCCTTTAGTCTCTGCTCTAGCCTTTCTTCATGAGCCTTAACATAGCTATGATCAGCTCGCCGTATTTCTTCTAGCTCTTCAATTACTCCCCCAAAATCATCTTCTCCTGAGAGTTGATAGTTATCTTCCGGTTGGCAACTTGAATTAGCAGCTGTGTCCGGGTTAATCCCATCTGTTCTGCTGCCTCAGCGCTTCCCAGTCTTCTGGACTCATTTTTAAGGTCGCGTTGATCATTCGTGGCGGATTTTTGGTCATGCTCACATCTTGCACCAGGAAAAGTGGATGTCAAAACCATAACTCCGTGCCAGAGCAATCATCCGTTCTAAGTTAAGTAGAAAAAGACACACAACAATTTGTGGCCAAACAAATTCAAGTGCCGTAAGAGCAGCTTGTCCCCCATCAGGTAAATCAGTAGAATTGGTCGATAAATAAGCCCAATGCGCCAAAAGATAAGCGAGCAACGAAAGTACCAACCAGCGATAGACACCTAATAGCGTTCCCTGACCAAAACGATGTAGGCCAAAACGATGTTTGGCAGTTTTAAGCCATCTGCGTCTACCCCACCAAGTAATCCTGCTAGCTTTAAGTTGTTTGGTGGAGAGAATAAACCGCTTTTCTAGTTGACCATTATCACGCTTGAGATAATACCAGGATACCGAAACTGGAAACTTCAAACCAATTAAACGAACTGGCTGACCCCGTTTACATAATTGTCTTAAACGTCGCGCATCAACTAATTGTCGGTCACAACTCACTCGGGCAATCACATGAAATTTGAGCCGACGTACCCCGTGAAGAAATTCCACGCTGCCGGCAGTATCAACGAGAATCATTACCCGATTTCCTTGAGTTAGTGCGGGCAACCGTTTGACTAACTTCAAACCCAACTGGGCGGGAGATGGATGATTTTTACCCCTAACTAAGAAAACTCCAGGGGCGCAATGGTCCTACAACTAAATAGAGAACTACTAAATGTAATCCTCCGCCGTTATAGACGTTAATTAAATGTTCAAATGGCTGAAATTTTCCCCGCTTTTATAATGTTTTCATTTCAATAATTACCTGTATAAACGGCCAGGGGCCTCTGGGAGAAGAAGCCAAGATTTGTTTGAGTATATGTGGGCGAATCGTGGGGATTAGTTTTCGGGTTGGCCAACAGTTAAGGTTGAGAAATCGACTGGCGATCTTCGACTTGGTTTGACTGTGTTGTGGTAAAGGATGTCCTTGAGCTTCCAAGAATAATCCCAGCATGGTTTCAAGGTTTTCTTGTTGATAGCGGGACGGCATCAGCAACATCTGCGGTGTACACTAACCCTTGCGCCTGGGCAAGAATTGTTTCCATTGTTCTTGCTTTTCTAGAAAGCTTTTCACGCCCTTTTCTCTCATATTTCTCAAAAGAAAGCAAATTAATTCTATCCCAGAGCAGCTTGTCCTTGGTCGCTTATGTAATAATACGCAGAATTGTTTAATTAATCACTTCGCCAGGATACTGCTCTTTTAGCTGCTGTCACCTTCTTACACTTTTTTTTGGTTATTCAGGGTTTATCCTGACAGGTGCAAGATGTGAGCCAACAAAATACTATGACTAATCGCAACAGGAAAAACCCCAAAAATCAAGATTTATTTCCTTTTTATGACATCGTTTATACCGATGCAGTGAAAGCAGAAATACAACAGCGGGTGCTGCGGAACCATCGATTGATGGCAGACTGGAATATGCAGATATCTCCACTAGGACCGCGTTGACC
>NZ_BLAY01000194.1 GCF_020521235.1 Microseira wollei NIES-4236
TTGTGTAGCCCCACCCTAAAGGGTGTGGGCGTTTCAGACAATTGGCGAAGGTATTATTCAAAAAACCGGGTTTCTGAGAAACTTAATACCGATCTTCCTCTTCGTATTCGGGTGCTTTGGTTTTCTCCGGAATATTCAACTTGGGTGCTTTATAAGGTTGAGGCGACTCGTCATCCGCCCAGGCTTCTTGTTCGACATCGTAGTCTTCTTTGTTTAAGAAACCCGGTTTGTTAAACAATACCTTCGCCAAAATCCGACACCCTTAAGGGTGTGGCTATACAAACTTTGGCTGCCAGAGCAGCCTGTAAGAATTTCAGCCCGCTCTGGCGGGCTTGGTTTGTGTAGCCCCACCCTAAAGGGTGTGGGCGTTTCAGACAATTGGCGAAGGTATTATTCAAAAAACCGGGTTTCTGAGAAACTTAATACCGATCTTCCTCTTCGTATTCGGGTGCTTTGGTTTTCTCAGGAATATTCAATTTGGGTGCTTTATAAGGTTGAGGCGACTCGTCATCCGCCCAGGCGTCTTGTTCGACATCGTAGTCTTCTTTGTACTTATTATCCTGGTAGGATTTTGTGGGTGTGCTATCTGATTCGGATTGGGCATAGGATCGGTTGGCTTTGCGATCGCGCGGTTGCGATGCTTCGCTCCAGTTTTCTTCTTCTTCGATATCTTGGTCGTAATACTTGGGTTCGGGTGCTTGGGCGGCTTTCCGCAAAGGCTGACGCTGGACTGCGGGTTCTTCCCACTCGTCGTCATCCCATTCTGGTTCTGCGGGTTTGGTGGCTTTTATCGGCCCAACGGGTGTACGCAAAGGTTCCCCACTACTGAGTAGATTAGCGGGATTGGTGATGGCGCGGGGTCGATAGCCTTCTTCCTCTTCGTCTTGCTGCCAAGGCGCTTTGCTTAATCCCAAACGTTCTACCACGCCGACGGTTAATTGAACTAGGCGCTCTTCAGACCCTTCAAATACAATCAGGCGATTCGGACCGCTGCTGACGATTTCTTCAATTGGTAACTCGTAGGTGCTGATGGTTTCAAAACCGCCTATTCTATCGGGAAGTTGGGGCAGTCCCAAGGAAGCGATAATTAACGAGGTAACTTTTCCATCTTCGGTGTTGAATTTAAACCCCCGCACCCTTCCCAAGAGTTCGCCAGTTTCGGTAATAACTTCGCTGTTAATCAGGGGGCTGTAAGCTTCAACATCTACATCGTCTTCTAAGACGCTGTCATCATCAACTAATATCACATCGCCAATTTGACGAATTCGCTCTAGCAGCATTGCTCGTGGTACGCTGCCAATGGCAAGTAAGTTTTCGCGCAGTCCCAGCGCGACTACTTCCCGCCTGTCTATATCAATCCACATTTGACTCACGATCCCAAGGCGCTTCCCGGTGTCGCGGGTAATCACCTGAGTTCCCATGATGTCTGAGCGTTGGCGGATTTGTTCAGAAGTCATTATTTGTACCGAATTTTGGTTTGAACCCTGTTACTATATCAATCTTATTGACACTCCCCGGTTTGGGGACACGGGGATTCTTCATTCATCGTCAGAACTTGCTCTATCAGGGTTTCCCCAAATAGCGTATAGGTTCCAACTCCTGAAGCGTTACTTCGGGGATGCCCTCCCCTAGTTGCAAGATTTAAGATGTTAATCGCTGCATTATGGTCGCGCTGCAAGACGCAGCCACACGAGCATCGATGAGTCCGTTCTGAGAGTGGTTTGCTGACTGTAGAGCCACAATTTGAGCATTTCTGACTCGTGTAGTGTGGCTTCACGGCAACGACCTTTCGACCAAATTTAGATGCAAAGTATTCTAGATACTCTCTAAACAGTCTCCAACTAACATCGCTGATAGCTTTCGCCAATTTGTGGTTCTTGACCATGTTAGAAACTTTTAAGTCTTCATAGACAATCAAATCGTTAGACTGACATACGCAACGCGCCGTCTTTAAGGCGTGTTCCTGACGCTGTCTACTTACTCTTAAATGTTTCTTGGCATAGCGCTTTCTGGCTTTGATCCGGTTAGCAGAACCTTTCTTTTTAGTATAGATTTTTCTCTGTACCCGCTTGATGCTCGATTCAGCCTTTCTGAGGAATTTCGGATTTGGTTCATGATGACCATTGCTATCTGTGTAGAAATGTTCGATGCCCACATCCAGCCCTATGGCATTCCCTGTTGGTTCCAGGAGTTCTGAGTTGTTTACATCAATACAGAATTGACAATAATAGCCATCAGCCTTGCGGACTAAACGGACGCGCTTAATCGCCTTGATGGGATGCAGATGCACATCCCATTTGCCTAAAAGCTTGACATCCCCAATCCCCTTCTTGTCAGTGAAGGCAATCCGGCGTCCGGTTGGATGAAGCTTCCATCCTGATGTTTTGTACTCAACAGAACGGTTGTCTTTCTGGAATCTGGGATATCCCTTTTTTCCAACCTTCTTGGCTTTGCAGTTACAATAAAATCGAGAAATTGAACACCAGGCGCGTTCTGCACTTGCCTGCACCGCCATTGAGTTTAGGTCGGATACAAAGCTGAATTCCTCACGCAGTTGGGTTGAGTATTTGTTCAAAGCGAACCCATTAACTTTGTCTTTCGATGAAGAGTCCATCCAGAATCGAACGCATTTGTTGCGAATGAACTGGACTGTCCGAACCGCCTCATCGATCGCCCTCAGTTGACTGGGTTTCGCTTTAACCTTGTACTCTAATACCAACATGGCTCGACCTGCCTTGTTTTCTTTCTGTATCTAGTATGTAATAGAGACATAGGGCAATGCCAAGGGGAAATCGCAAAAAAGCTTAAAACTTAGGTAGACTAAAGTCTTTCGCGGTCAGTCCCTTCTAAAGAGAGGGAGTTCGCGCGTTCCTTTATATAAAGCCATTTGCTGGTTATGTTACACTTAGCTGTTTGGGGATTGCAACTTAATGCCCACAACTTGGGTATAAGCGCCCCTGGCTTGGGTAACACCAATCACGCGCTCGGCAGATTTTATCATAGGGCCTTTGTGGCTAACTACAATAAATTGGGCTTGGTGTGACTGTTGTGCAATCATTCTAGCTAATCGTTCGACGTTTGCACCATCCAAAAACATATCAACTTCATCAAAGGCGTAAAATGGCGAGGGACGGTAGCGCTGCAGCGCAAAGATAAAGCTGAGTGCGGTCATTGATTTTTCTCCCCCGGACATGGAAGATAGACGCTGGACTGGTTTGCCTTTAGGATGGGCAACGAGGTTGAGTCCTCCAGCAAAGGGATCTTGAGGGTTGTCTAGTTGTAGGAAACCGTCGCCTTCGGAAAATTCTAAGAAAATGGTTTGGAAGTTTTGGTTAACGGCGTCGAATGCTTCAGTGAAGGCACGCAGGCGCAGGGTGGTAAAATTTTCTATCCGCAGTAGTAGTTCGGTACGTTCTGCTTCCAGGGTAGATAATTTTTGAGATAGTTCTTCTAAGCGGTTTTGGGTGCGTTCGTATTCTTCTAACGCCAGCATGTTGACGGGTTCCATTGCTTGCAGGCGTTTTTGTAGGGTTTTGATTTCTTTGTGCAGTTCGTCTAATTTTACCTGTTCGGGGACCGATGGCAGGGGGTCGGGTAATTCTGCCTGTTTTTCTTGCAGTTGTGCTTGTAAGGTAGCGAGTTCTTCCTTTCTGGTGGTTTGGGTTTCTTGGAGTTTTTGCAATTCCCATTCCAATTGTTGTTTGGCGAGGTGACGCGATCGCAACTCGTTCTCGGTGCGATCGCGCAATACTTTCTCTTCCCCCAGTTTCTGTTCTACTTCTGTTAAGGCTACCTTAGTTTGTCCAATCTGTTCGCCGATTGTAGATAGCCCCTGCATCACGCTGGACAGTTGATTATTCACCCCGATCAGCTGCTGCTGATATTCTTGGAGTCGTTGGTTAGATTCCTGAATTTTTTCTTGCGATCGCTGCTGCTGCGATGCTAAATCTCTAATTCGCCCTTCCGCACTCCGAAGCGTTTGTTCCCGCTGATTTAATACGGCTTCCCGTTCTTTAATAATGACTTGAATTTGCTGCCACTCGCTGGGAGTTTGAGATTGTTCTAATTCTGCCAGGGATTGTCGCACCTGGGCTAATTGTGTTTCTTGCGCGGGTAATTCGCTATCCAAGATTTGCAGGCGTGACTCAGCAAGTGCGAATTCCGAGGTATTTTTCCCTAGAAGATTCCGCGTTCCCTCCTGCTGAGAGATTAAACCTTGGATTTCTTTCCGCAACTGTTCAAAGTGCAATTGTTGTTCCCGCCGTTTTGTTTTGGCTTCGTTTACTTCTTGACTCAGATGTTTGGTTTTTACCGATAACGACTGAATCATTTCGCCGCAGCGTTCTAAAATTACCTCAATTTCTTCTAATCTTTCTTTCAACGCTTCCGCTTCCGCCGACTCTGCCGGATCGCTAATCCCAAACCGCAATCCCGAACGCTGGTTGACACTACCTCCCGTCATCGCGCCGCTACTTTCTAACAATTCGCCTTCTAAGGTAACGATGCGATATTGTCCCAAATGTTGACGGGCGCTATTTAAATTGTCAAACACAACCGTATTACCGAATACGTAAGCAAAAATCTCTCGGTAGCGCGGTTCGCATTCGATTAAATTTACCGCATAGTCTATATATCCATTCGCATAACGCAGCGCCACCGTTGTAGATAATTGCCCCGCGCGAATCTTATTCAAAGGTAAGAATGTAATCCGTCCGGCGCGTTTTTGTTTTAAAATTTCAATTCCTTTGGCGGCGATACTATCATCTTCTACCACTAAATTACCCAACCGCGCCCCAGCGGCAATTTCTAGTGCTAATTGATAGCGCGGTTCGACTTTACCAAGTTGCGCTACTAATCCACAAATTCCCTTTAGTCCGCTTTGGAAAATTACTTGCGCGGCGTATGTTCCCGATGCTTCTTGTTGCGCTTGGGTTTGGGCTTCTAGTTTATCGAGTTGGCGTTGTTTTTCCCGCTGTTCTTGTAATAAACGTTTTTGCGTATCTTGTTGAATTTGTAAATCTTGTTCGGCGGCGGCTAAAGCTTGAGATAAAGATTGAATTGTTTGCTCAGATTCTTGCAGGAGCAATTCAAAATCAACCGCTAGGGATTGTTTGGAAGCTATTTGGGGTTCTAGGGATTGTAAAAGTTGGTTTTGTTCTTCAATTTGTCGCGACAAGTTAGCGAATCTTTCCCTCAGTTGAGCTTGTTCGGTGCGCTGGGGTTCGATAGTTTGGAGTAAAGTTTCGATTTGTCGATTGAGGGCGGTTTGTTGCTGCACCCAAGCTTCGCTGGCGGCGGCGATCGCATCCGCCTGTTCCCTACTTCCAGCCAGTTCCCGCCGCGCTTCATCCCGCCAGGAAATTAAACCAGCAAGTTGGTTCTCAACCGTTTCTTTTTCTATTATTAATTGTTTTAAAGTCTGTTCTTGTTGTTGACTTTCTAGTTGATTTTGTTTTATATTATTATCAAGGGTAACTATTGATAAATCTAACTCCCGTTGCTGGCGCTGAAGTTGACGCTGTTCGGCTTCTTGAGTGGCGAGAGTAGATTGCAAAGCTAATAATTCTTCTTCACCTAAAGCTTTGACGCGGGAATTTAACCGATCGAGTTCGACAGTTTTTGATGCAATTTCTGCGGTGAGGTTGGTTAGCTGTGTGGTGAGGTCGGTGTTTTGGCGATCGCCTGCTTCAATTTGTTCGCGTAAGTTCCAGACTTGATGAGTCAGCTGGCGCACGCCGAGGACGAGTTCCCATAGTTCTTTGTCTTGAAGTTCGGCGCGGAGTTTTTGGTATTTTTCCGCTTTAATGCGGTCAGCAAAGAGGCGATCGCGCTGAGCAATTAATTCTGCCTCTACAATGCGATAGCGGTCTTCCTGCTCTTTGACAGTATTAAGCGTTTCCTTAGCTTGGGAAATTTTACGGTCAAACGCCGCCACGCCAGCGAGTTCATCAATAATTTCCCGGCGTTCCCTGGCGTTCATCGTGATAATGCTGGTGACATCCCCTTGCAGCACCACGTTATAACCTTCAGGATAGATTCGCAGGCGTTCGAGTTGTTCGTGGAGTTCCGTCAGAGTGCAGGATTCGCCGTTGATATAGTAATTCGAGGTATAACTGCCTTGCTGGGTGACGCGCAAGCGGCGGGTAATGCTCCAGTCGGTTGATTTTGGATTGTGAACTCCCCCCTTAGCAAGGGGGGTGAGGGGGGGATCCGATGGTGAATTTTGCACTCCCCCATTGGCAAGGGGGGTGAGGGGGGGATCCGATGGTGAATTTTGCACTCCCCCATTGGCAAGGGGGGTGAGGGGGGGATCCGATGGTGCCTGCTCACCTGCACCCTCGCTCACCTGCTCTTCCTCCCAGATTGCTGGCGCGTCAGAGAGGTCAAACGTAACGGTAACGCTCGCCTCGACGGTACCGCGATGGTTGTGACTGTTGTTAACCAAGTCTGGCAAGCGTTCGGCGCGCATCCCCCTGGAACTGGCGAGTCCGAGACAAAACAGCAGCGCATCGAGAATATTGGACTTACCCGACCCATTTGGTCCAGAAATCACGGTAAAACCGGGCAACAAAGGAATTCCCGTCGTGTTGCCGAAGGATTTGAAGTTGGTGAGTTCGACGCGCTTGATATGAACCATAGGCGCGATCTTAGCTGGGTTTGGTAAGGTACAAGTGTATCAGTCAGTCTAGGGATTCTCAACAGGGTAGCACAGTTGGTCTGTTGAGGTGACTTTGACGGCATGAGGCAATTTTAGCGATCGCTCAGCGATGCTTGACTGGAATTGGAGCGACTACGATTAAAAATGCGGAGTTTTTTGCCATCTCAAGGGTGTATCGGATCTTAAAAATGGGAAGGTATTTAACTCAAGTTGCTAGTTATCTCTCTGGGAGCGGCTAATGGCGTTCCCAGGGGACCGCCTGGGTCACGAGGCTAATGGCGAGATTGGTAAAAATCCTATATTAGCAATTAGCAATTAGCAATTAGCAACGTCCTTGTTTATAACTAGCAACTTGCGTTATTTATTAACTGACAAAGTTGGAAGGGGCAATCTTAGATGAGTTTTTTGAAGTTAGCATAGACACTGGGCAGAAGATAGATGGTTTCACTGCTAAAACGCCAGCATTCAGGGAAGGAGAGGGAACGATGACATTAGATCGCGCGAGGGCAAACCCATTGCCATCTTCTAAGTTACCACCATTGGAAAGCGGTGACCGACTGAGGCGGAGAGAATTTGAACGACGCTACGAGACAATGGCATATGTTAAAAAAGCAGAATTGATTGAAGGAGTGGTATACGTGGGATCTCCAGTACGACACAGAGGACAGGGGAACCCGCACGGTTAGATCGTGGTTTGGTTAGGAACCTATTGTGCTACTACACCAGGAGTTGACTTTTCCGACAATGGGACAGTCGGTCTAGATGAAGACAACGAACCCCAACCCGATGCACTGCTGAGAATTGAAGTTGGGGGACAATCAACAGTTAGCGAAGATGATTATATTGAAGGTGCGCCAGAATTGATTGTAGAAATAGCAGCGAGTAGCGCTTCTTACGAGCTGCATGACAAGCTAAGAGTATATCGTCGCAATCGAGTGCAAGAGTACGTTGTTTGGCGAGTTTATAATCAAGAAATCGATTGGTTCCAACTTAGAGAAGGCGAGTATATCAAACTAGAACCGAATGGCGATGGGGGTGATTTGCTCTAGTGTGTTTCCAGGTTTATGGTTAGGGGTTTCGGCAATGCTCGCCGGGAATTTAGCTGCTGTTATGGCAGTGTTGAAGCAGGGTTTGGATACAGATGAACATCAGGCATTTGTTGCATCAATGACCGGCGAATTTTGAATTTTGAGTTGCTGTTATAAAGAAGGCAGAGGGATAGGTGGTAATTACCAATGACCAATTACCCATTAACAATTACCCATCTTCCAGTGAATTATTGTTTTGGAGTAGGAGGTTGTTGCAATTTTCTAATCTGGTATTGGGCGTCTTTAAAACCTTGGGTGCTACCTTGTTCGAGCCTAAGTTTTGCGGCTTTCTGAAAATCTGCGATCGCTTTTTGTTTATCTCCTATTCCAGCAAGGATGCGACCTCTTTCATAGTAAGCACCTGCATCTTTAGGATTGGCGCGGAGTGCTTGGTTAAAATCTTCCATTGCGCCTTGTCTATCCCCTAAAGCCATGCGAGCGATCGCGCGGTTGTGATAAGCTTCTCCCTGGTTGAAATTGCCGCCACCGGAATTGAGCTGAATCGCAACGTTGCTATCTTCAATTGCTCTTTGATAATTGCCTAACCGGAAGTTAACTAGGCTGCGGTTGAGATAAGCTTGTACCTGGTTGGGATTAATTTTAATTGCATAGGTGCAATCTTCAATAGCTCCTTTGTGATCGCCTGAGTTTGAGCGGGATAAACACCGATTCAGGTAAGCGGCGGCAAATTTGGGATCGACTTTAATTGCCATTGTAAAATCTGCGATCGCGCCTTTTTTATCCCCAAGTTTTTCGCGGACGTGGCCCCGGCTGTTGTAGGCTAGTGCATGTTTGGGATTGATGGCAATTGCTTGGGTATAGTCTGCGATCGAACCTTGAAAATCTCCTAAAGAGAAACGAGCAATTCCTCGGTTAGTGTAGGCTTGATATGCTTGAGCAAAGTTAGTTTTTATTTGCAGCGCGTGGTTGCAATCTTCCATTGCTCGCAAGGGATTTCCCTCCATTAAATAAGCATGACACCGCTTGTTGTAAGCTTCGGCATATTTAGGAGCGATGCTAATCGCTTCGCTTAACTCTTTAATCGCAGCTTTGAAATCTTTTCTATCAATTTTTTCCACTCCCCGATTGTACAGGTAAGCTGCTTTGACTGCTTGCGGTAATTTCTTATAGAAAATCAGCGGCAGGATCAGAAAAATCAGGCTAGCTACCCCGGCTAACATCAGGCGACGCGGTCTTCTCACCCAGCGTTTTAACTGATTCCAGTTAATTATAACCGGGTTATTAATATTTTTCAAATCTGCCAAAACATCACTGGCGGATTGGTAGCGCTGATGGCAGTCATAGCGCACCATTTTGTCAATAATATCTGCTAGTTTTGGTCTAATTTGTACTTGGTTACGCCAGAGGACTTCACCCGTGTTAGGATTGTTGGGGTCGCGCAGTCTGATTAACTCGCTAGCAGATAATCCTGCTAATGCTTGAATGGCAAGCATTCCCAAGGCGTAAATATCGCTGTTAAATTGGGGATAGCCGTGAAATTGTTCGATCGGCATGTATCCGTGGGTTCCCACAGCAACGGTGGGGTTAACTTGCCCCTGCGAATTAACCGCTGGACTGGTTAGTTCTTTGACTAAGCCAAAGTCAATTAAAACTAATTTATTGTCGGAGGAGCGTCTAATTAAATTAGCGGGTTTAATATCCCGGTGGATAATTCCTTTCCCATGCACGAACGCTAAAATCTCTAACACTTCCTCTAAAATGCAAATGACTTGGTCTTCCCCGATGGGGTGACCTGGTGTAATTTCCTGGGTTAATGGATGACCGTCAATGTATTCTTGAATCAGGTAAAATTCACCATTTTCTTCAAAGTAAGCATAGAGATCGGGTAGCTGGTCGTGTTCGCGACCTAGTCTTTCTAAAATTTTGCCCTCGCGTTCAAACAAGCGTCTAGCATTTTCCAGAGTGTAGGGGTCGTCACTGGGGGGTCGCAGGTGCTTGACGACACATTGGGGAGCGCTGGGACGGTGGGTATCTTCTGCTAAATAGGTTTGTGCAAAACCGCCGGAACTCAGTTCAACAACGATGCGGTAACGTCCTGCTAAAAGTTGATTAATCATGCTACCAACCTTTTTGGGTTAGATTATGCCATGAAATCCCGCCAAGGCGTGCATGGAATTCCATCCTCAATCTTAACCGCGCGTTCGCTCCCAGGCTACCTTGTGACAGTTTGCGCCACCGAATTGCGATCGCGATCCCCATCGAGTCCCGCGATTCGCTTAGCGTTGGGTGTGCATATCGCTTCCCCCACAACTAACTTAAGAAATATTTTTTTTAACTATATAATTGTACTTGACTGTTATAGAAAATCTAGCTGGAAAATCTCCGTCCTACATCTGCGGTTAAAAGTCTCTCAAATTTCCCCTTCGGATAGACTCTAATAAATAATGGATAATCATAGAAATAAAATTCGCTATCATAACCATTTTTCTGACTTTCCCTCTTTCCTGGTATAACATCCGATGTCATCGCCGTTGCTGAATAACCGCTATCGTATTATTCAAGCTTTGGGAACGGGTGGGTTTGGCGAAACCTTTCTGGTAGAAGACACCCACATGCCTTCCCGTCGTCGCTGTGTCCTCAAGCAACTAAAACCCGTAGCGAACAATCCCCAAATCGGCGAATTCGTGCAACGGCGATTTGAACGAGAAGCGGCTATTTTAGAACAATTGGGTGAAGGCAACGGACAAATTCCCAATTTATACGCTTATTTTACCGAAGCGGGACGGTTTTATTTAGTCCAAGAATGGATCTCAGGCGAAACGCTGTTTCAAAAAGTGCAGCAGCAAGGACTTTTAGACGAAATTGCAGTTAAACAATTCCTGGTAGATATTTTACCCGTTCTGGAATATATCCACGGCAATGGGGTGATTCACCGCGATATCAAACCTAGCAATATTATTTTCAGGCAGCCAGATGGCAAACCCGTTCTAATTGATTTTGGTATTGCCAAGGAAATTATGAGTACGGCAGTCAATGCACGGGGGGAATTTACCGTTCGTAGTAGGCGCTTCAGCGCCGTCACCTCGGTTGCTATTGGGACGCGGGGTTATATGTCGCCAGAACAAGCGGCAGGTAAACCAGTATTTGCCAGCGATCTTTATAGTTTAGGACTAACGGCGATTTATTTACTCACGGGGAAACTGCCGCAGCAACTGGATAACAATTTAAAGACGGGTGAAATAAATTGGCGCCAAGATAATTCAAAGATTAGCGATAGTTTGGCGGCGGTGATTGATAAAGCGGTGAGAACATTGGCAAGCGATCGCTTCTCCACCGCCGCTGAAATGCTAACCGCTTTGCAGTCGCAGGATATAGTTACAGAAACGATTGACCCATTTTTACTCGCCACGACTGACACCCAGACAAAAGAAAACCCAGACGCAATAAAACTAGTTGAAAACTCCCCCCTCTCCCTTGTCCCCACGTCCCCGCGTCCTCCTTACACTCCCCAAGAATATCGCAACCGCCAAATCTTGCTAAACAAGGTTAAAAATTACTGGGTGAAAGGCGTTTTAGAAACTTCAATCCACGGCAAAGCGATGATTTCTCTCGGTTTAGAGAAACGATTGGATGCCGTAGATCGTCCTTGGGGCATGGTGTGGGAAACCCCCGATCAACCCCGACAAACCTTGCCGATCAATACCAAAATTATCGACCAATTCGACCAACTAGGAGACGGACGAACTTTATTAATTTTAGGCGCTCCAGGTTCGGGTAAAACCACAACGCTGTTAGAACTTGCCCGGGATTTAATTAACCGTGCCGAACAAGACATTAATCAACCGATTCCCGTTGCCTTCAACCTGTCTTCTTGGGCGACTGATAAGCTTAAAATAGCTGATTGGATCGTTCAAGAATTGAATACAAAATATCAGGTATCTAAACCTATCGGTCAAGCTTGGGTAAAAAACGAACAACTGCTACTTTTACTCGATGGTTTAGATGAAGTCAGTCCCCCGCGTCGCCAGTCGTGCGTTCAGGCGATTAATCAATTTATTCAGTCCCACGGCGCAACTGAAATTGTCGTTTGTAGCCGCATTAAAGAATACGAAATCTTATCAAATAGCCTGAAATTTAAAGGCGCAATCTTTATTCAACCGCTAACTATAGACCAAATTCAAACCTATCTTTCCCGTGCCGGAATAGAACTCGCAGCAGTCAAAACGGCACTGCAAGCGGATAGGACTCTGCAAGAATTAGCCAAGTCACCTTTAATGCTCAATATTATTACCTTCGCTTACCAGGGAATGCCAATGACAGATTTACCTGGGATGAGTTTGTCAGAACGCCGCCAGCATTTATTAGACCTATATATTCAACGGATGTTTGATCGCAGAAATGCCAATCCTAAATACTCAAAATCAAAATCCATGCGCTGGCTAATTTGGCTGGCTAAAAACCTATCTCAACAGTCTCAAACTGTATTTTTAATCGAGCGAATGCAACCGAGTTGGTTGTCTAATAAATGGCAAAAACAACTATATTTCTTGATGACTCTGCTCAGTTTTATAGTGCTTGGAGCAGTGTGGGGCGATATGCTGTTGCCGATTAGGCGAGTGTTCGTTCTCCAATTTTTGGTCGGGTTTATTTTTTGGTTTGTTTTCGGTATTAATCAAATTAAACCTGTAGAAAATCTGAAAATTTCTTTAAGAAATACTACTTATAACCTAGGATTAGGTATAATATTAGGAGCTTTATCGGGACTGGTAATAAAAGCAATTTACGATCCGCTATTTCATCCGATGGGATGGCAAATTTATAGCGGTAAAATGCTTGATATGCAATTTGAGTCGTTGCGGCGCGGTGTGGTATTTGGCCTGAGCGTAGGGATAATTATTGGGCTAATTCGCGGTTTAACTAGCCCTTCGATAAAAACAGTTACAGTACCGAATCAAGCGATGCGTCAGTCGGCAAAAAATGCGCTGGTTTTCGGGTTAATTGGATTTTTGGGACTGGCGCTAGCGGCGGCATTATTGCGGTGGCGAATATTGTTTTGGGGGATATTTGGGGCAGGGTTTGGCTTAGTAGCGGGAGGCGGCGAAGCTTGCGTGAAACATTTGATCCTGCGGGTTATCCTTTACTGCAACGGGTGTATTCCTTGGAACTACTCCCGCTTCCTCGATTACGCCACCGAACGCATCTTTTTGCAAAAGGTAGGCGGCGGTTATATTTTCGTCCATCGACTGCTGTTAGAACATTTTGCTTGCACAAATGCGATAATCGGTAATGAGTAGTTGCCATTACCTATTACCTATTAGCAATTAGCAATTAGCAGATATGATTATTATCTAACTAGAATTTACGCTCGCTCTCTCCTATGCCAGATGACCCCCAACCACTCGATATCCCAGGAAACCACACTTTAGCTGCTATCGCGTTTACCAAGTCAGCGAACTTCAGCACGTTGATAGGGGAAGATGAACAACACACCCAGACTATCCTGAGTCGCGATATTGAGCTAATGACCGAAATCTGTCATGATTTTGCAGGCTCTGTGCTAAAATCAACCGGCGATGGCTTATTAATGTACTTTGTCAGCGCCGTCAGTGCCGTCGCCTGTGCCGTACAAATTCAAAAAGCTTTGGCAGCAGAGACAGAAAACCTGCCTCCCCAAGATATATTGCAACATCGAATTGGCATTCATTTAGGGGATGTATTCTTTTGCGACAGCGATGTTATGGGTAACGGTTCCCTCGTGGCGGCGCAACTGCAAGAAGTCGCCGAACCGGGGGGTATTTGTATCTCCCAAACCGTCTACGATGTGGTTAAAAATGGTTTGGCGCTGCAAGCAACTTATTGTGGTTTAAAAGAGTTAAAAAATCTTGCCGACCCAGTGCCAGCGTACCAAGTTGTGCTACCTACAAAAATTGCTGGAGGTGCAGCAGAGGAACGGGTAGCGGATGTTAGAACTTATTTGACTAGGGAACAGTACCGCGATCGCATCATTTTAATTAACAAAGTCAGGAAGTATTGGATCTGTGGAGTTTTGGAAACTGGTTTGCGCGATCGCGCGTTAATCGCACTCGGTTTAAACCCTCGACTCGACGCCTTAGAATTAACTTGGACAAGCGCCGACGCAGCTTTCAACTCCCTACCCCCAGTCACTAAAATTATCGATAAATTTAAACAATTGCCAAAGGGAAGAACGCTGTTAATTTTAGGCGAACCCGGTGGGGGAAAAACCACCACGCTGCTGGAATTAACACGGGAATTACTAATTAGTGCCGAACACGATTATACCCAGCCATTACCCGTTGCGTTCAACCTATCTTCTTGGGGAACAAAGCAAAGTCTTGCCGACTGGTTGCTGCAACAATTGCATATTCAATATCAAGTTTCCAAAGAGCTTGGTAAAAATTGGCTGCAAAATCAACAACTATTGTTAATGCTAGATGGCTTGGATGAAGTCAGCATCCTGGAGCGGGATGCTTGCGTTCAAGCTATTAACCAATTCAGCCTAGAATTCGGACAGACAGAAATTGTTGTCACCAGTCGCCTGCAAGATTACGAGCTATTATCCAATCGTTTAAAAGTTGAAGCCGCCGTTTATTTGCACCCACTAAGTTTAGAACAAATCAATGAATATTTAACCAAGGCTGGAGCCGAACTAGCAGCCTTTAAACAAGCGCTGAAAGAAGATGTCATCCTGCAAGAGTTAGCGCGATCGCCGCTGATGCTCAGCATAATAACACTCGCTTATCAAGGCAAGTCTTTTGAAGATGTGGCTCAAATGTATTCGCTTGAAGAACGTCGCCAACACGTATTTAATGCCTATATCGAACCCATGTTGAAACGCCGGAGTTCCCAGCAATACTCCCAGATTAAAGCCATGCGCTGGCTGATTTGGTTGGCGAAGCAAATGAGGGAAAAGTCTCAAAGCGTATTTTTAATTGAGCTATTACAAAGCTCTTGGTTGCCGAACATTTGGGACAAATTAATTTATGCTATTATTATCGGTGTAATGGCTGGGCTACTTTGCGGAATCGGTGGAGCGTTAAATGTAGGAATTCTGATTGACTGGCAATTGGGAAAAATAGCTGGATTAATTATAACACTGGGAACTGGAATAATAGCTGCAATTTTTGGATTGAAAGATTATAAAATTAACCCCGTAGAAACCATAAAATGGTCAGGGAAAAAAAGTAGAAAAAATCTCAGGCTGGGATTAATTGTCGGGGGAATTTCCGGGGCAATTTTGGGGCCGTTTGGGGGGTTATTTTATAGATTTGTTTTGAAGCTAGGAGATGGTTGGGGTGAAGCTTTATCCTTTGGATTAAGAATCGGTCTGGGTGTAGCGCTAATTTTTGCTTTGTTGCGCGGACTGCACGAGCCTAGTATTGAAACCAGTACAATTCCAAATCAAGGAATTTTGCAGTCAGCTAAAAATGCCAGAATTTTTTTCCTATTAGGAGCAACCGGAATGGGTCTAGTAGCTTTTATACTAGGTTTACCAGTTTTAGTAGGAGCAATTACCGGGTTGCTGTTTGGCGTGTTCGGTGCAGGAGAAGCTTGTATTAAACACTTGGCTTTACGACTTGTCCTTTTCTGCAACCGTTCTATTCCTTGGAACTATGCGCGTTTTCTAGATTGGGCAACCGAACATATTTTATTGCAAAAAGTAGGCGGCGGATATATTTTTATCCACCGCTTACTTTTAGAGCATTTTGCTCAGATGGGGAATAGGTAATTGCTAATTGCTAATTGCTAATTGCTAATAGAAGGATTAACCAATTACCAATTACCGTTAGCGACGAGATTTTTTATCTCGGTCTTGCCGTCGGCGATCGCGCCATTCTACTATCGTTAGGTAGATGACGCCACCCGAAACGGCGAGTAGCAGCACCAAGGAGGCTACAGCGATGACGTTGAGAATTGTTGTTTCCACTTTCTAGAAACCGTTACGACCCCAAATGACCATTGAAATAGAGTATGTAAACAGAACCAGTACCGAAACCCAACCCAAGGTGAGAATATCCATAGCCGTGCTTGCAAAAAAACGATACAAAACTATTACACGTTTAATGATACCAAGCTGGGGAATCTAACTTTGGACAACTTGCAAGCCGAACGGATAGAATCTCTCAAAGCTGGCATCCTGGCGGCTTTTTGCCTCCTGGTGGCGGACGGCATGGCAACGCTTTTCCACCAGGTGGTGTTGGTAAAACAGTTGGACCTGCTTGCCAGTCTGGCACTTACCACCAGTTTCAGCTTACTTGCTTCCTTGGCAATCGCTTGCATTAGCGGTTTTGTCTTCGGTATTACCTACCGCTACGCCATCCGCAGCGACGATAACTCCCACCTCGGCGATGGTGCAGTCCTCGCGTTTGGTTTAGTGCGGGGACTAGCACAACTACAAGCTGGTTTAAATTATCCCGCCCTTTTGTGGTCGAGTGCGGTGCTGGCGCTAGAGAGCCTTGTGTTGTTTGCGATCGCTCGGTATATTCTTGATTGGGCGATCGCCAACACTTGGCTTAAACCCCTGAAGTAAGGTTAAATTTCTTACATCATGCCCGCACGCTCCTCAACAGTCCGCTGCAATCGGGCAACCGTGGCGCGGATTTCGCCCCAGAACTGTCCTGAATGATACAAGTACATGTCCAGCAACAGGTAGTAATGACGGCTAGACAAATCGTGACTCAAACCATCCTCAGCCAGAAAGCACCGAACAAGTACTAACAAGCTCTTGCAGTTCTCCCAGAGTTTGCAGACACTGGGTGATGTGGGCAAGATCGTCAGAAAAGCATTGGAGAGTAATCAAACTCTCCAAAGGTAAAGTTTCGCGATCGCCAGACCGCGATTGATCGGAATTGGATACCATAGACTGTGCCGCTCCTATCGGCTCCTACGTTAGGGGTTGGAAGTCGTCGTGATGCGGTGTTGTCAGCACCGCATCCGGCGCCTTATTTGTTTGGCAGTCAGTATACCACAAACCTTACCCTTTTTCCCTGGTTTGACTACAGGTTCAAAAGCTAAAAATTGTAAAGATTACCCACCTCTTCCTTCTTCTTCCTTCTTCTTCCTTCTTCTTCCTTCGCGTCCTAGCGCTAACGCGCGTTCAATAATACAAATTCTTCGGATGGGAAAAGAGAGAATAAATATGCTTTGGGCTAATACCGAATTTTCCCTAAATTGGTTAACTCATACCTTTGATTTGGGGCAACCCTACACTATAGTTCAGGCAGGTCGCGGTCAAACCAATCGACTGGGAGTACTGCGTCTAGAAACATCTATTGGTTCCTTTGCCATCAAACAATTTGAGCAAGCACCAAAACAGATTGCACTCTTAATCGAAGAAGCCGCCCACAAAACAGGTTTTCCGATGCCGCAACCCCGAAGGGCAATAGATGGAAAACCCTATGGGATTTATACAAATGGGACAAATAATATTTGGGTTCGCGTTTATTCCTGGGTAGAAGGAACGCCTTATGATTGGGGTTTCGTTTCGCCAGAGATTTCCACTCAAATTGGCAAGCTATTGGCAGCAATTCACGCTTTACCCGTATCGTCCTCCGAACTTCAAGATGAACCTTGGATGCCACTCGGTTTGTTTGGCTGGGAGCAATTGGCTCAAATAGCTATGGCAAAAGGTATGGATTGGGCGCTTTCGTTGCAAAACAAAATTCCTATACTTGTGGAATGGGAAGAATATATTGTTTCAAATACAGTCACTGATGAACCTGTCGTTCCTAGCCAGCGAGACTTGCATCCTCCCAATGTTATCCGATGCTTTGATGGTAACCATGTAGTTGTCGATTGGGATGCTGCCGGACCTATGAATGGGCGTGAGGACGTTGCGAAGTTTGCACTCCTATGGGCAACCCCTCCATGTCAACCACCGCAACAGGATGCCGTTCGCGCTTTTATCCGTGGCTATCGTGAGGCTGGGGGTTACTTTGAATCGCGCGGAATCTTGGATTTAAATCATCAAGCTCGAACGCGACTTTGGTGGCTTGCTTATAATGTTCGTCGAGATGTGAGCGACAGTCCCGGTTTTGTGCCTGACCTGACAATAGCTCTACTATCTGGTGTGCATCCGCTCGATTTAGAGGTTTTGAAACGTACCGCAGCTTTATTGGAAATCTAATTAGCCATAAAACCAGTAGGGGCACGGCATCAGTCAGGTTGGTTGCCAGCAAAAAATTCCTCCCTTGCCGTGCCCCGACCAATTATTCATATCCATTCCCGATTCGATATCAAAGTAGGGGCACGGCATCAGTCAGGTTGGTTGCCAGCAATAAATTCCTCCCTTGCCGTGCCCCGACCA
>NZ_BLAY01000195.1 GCF_020521235.1 Microseira wollei NIES-4236
TGACCAATATTTGGGTGGGGAAACTCCTCCAAGTAAGTCAACTCGTGGAAAGAGGAAGCCTAAAGAGCAATCTTTGGAATCCCCCGCTATATTCGGTACTCCGAATTAGCGGCGGGAGGATGTCAATTAACCAGAAACTGCATAAATTTCCCGTAAAGACCGTTCCGGGTAAAATGCATCGGGCATTCCCAAAAAGAGGGGGGTTGTATCTTAAGAACTGTTAAGGTCTGTAGCAATTTGTTCATATCCAGCCAAGTCACTGCCAACCAGACTCAAACTCCGTGATACCATCTCACCTTGTAGCTTGAAGCGATTGGGAGAAAACCTTTGTCACTACGGGTTGCTGTTGTAGGAGGGGGACCAGCGGGTTCCTGTGCTGCCGAAACGCTTGCCAAAGCTGGAATTGAGACGTATTTAATCGAGCGCAAGCTGGACAACGCCAAGCCTTGTGGCGGAGCGATTCCCTTGTGCATGGTGAGCGAGTTCGACCTACCGCCGGAAATTATCGACCGGCGGGTGAGAAAAATGAAGATGATCTCGCCGTCGAATATTGAGGTTGATATCAATCTAGAAAAAGAAGAAGAATATATCGGCATGTGCCGTCGCGAGGTGCTGGATGGGTTCCTGCGCGATCGCGCAGCCAAACTAGGCGCTAAGCTGATCAACGGCACGCTTTATAAACTGGATATTCCCACAAGCAATAACGGTGTTTACACTCTCCATTACGCCGACCACTCAAATGGCAGCATAGAAGGGGAAAATAAAACCTTACAAGTCGATTTGGTGATTGGTGCCGATGGGGCGAATTCCCGCGTTGCCAAAGCCATCGATGCCGGGGACTATAACTATGCGATCGCATTCCAAGAGCGCATCCGCCTGCCAGAAGACAAAATGGACTACTACCAAGACCTGGCAGAAATGTACGTCGGTAACGATGTTTCCCCCGACTTCTACGCCTGGGTATTCCCCAAATACGACCACGTCGCCGTCGGCACCGGCACGATGAAGGTCAACAAAGCCATTATCAAAGATTTGCAAGCCGGAATTCGCGCCCGTGCTGCCCGGAAACTGGTTGGCGGTAAAATTATCAAAGTCGAAGCGCACCCCATCCCCGAACATCCCAGACCCCGCCGCGTCGTCGGTCGCGTTGCTTTGGTAGGCGACGCCGCCGGATACGTCACCAAATCTTCAGGTGAGGGAATATACTTCGCCGCCAAATCGGGAAGGATGTGCGCCGAAACGATTGTAGAATTTTCCCACAACGGCGCGCGCATTCCCACCTCAGACGAACTCAAAGTTTACCTGAAGCGTTGGGATAAGAAATACGGCATGACCTACGTGGTGCTGGATATCCTGCAACGGGTATTCTACCGTTCCGACGCCACGCGGGAAGCGTTTGTGGAAATGTGCGCCGACATGGACGTGCAGCGCCTGACGTTTGATAGTTACCTTTATAAGACGGTCGTGCCTGCAAATCCTTTGATCCAAATGAAGATTACTGCCAAGACCATTGCTAGCTTACTCCGGGGTAATGCCCTCGCCCCTTAATTTAAGAAACCCGGTTTTGCCAAAAAACCGGGTTTCTATAGCAGTACGCTTTCATCATCAGATGCCAGCATTAGATGAACAATCTCATGCTGGCATTTTCTCCGTATAGTTAATCACTCATAAAAAATCATCACCTAAATATAAGCGGAATCTACGTGTAAATCCCGATCTATTCAACCGTCGATCCCACATCCGCCGCCCCTACTTGTTCCCGACTGGGTAACTCCAGACAGTAACCTGCACCGTAGACGGTCTTAATGTAGCGCGGGTGACGCGGGTCTGGTTCGAGCTTGGTTCTCAAGTGTCGGATATGCACGCGAATCGTTTCTATATCATCATCTGGGTCATAGCCCCAAACTTCCTTAAGAATTTCGCTGGGAGAAACGGTTTGACCGTGACGCTGAAGCAAGCAATGTAACAATTCAAACTCTAGGTGAGTCAGTTTGATCGTTTGAGCGAACCATAAGGCTTCAAAGCGTTCTGGAACCAGGGTCAACGGACCGTAATTCAGGATTTCGCTATGCTTGGCAGCTTGAGGAATGCGGTCGGTGCGTCGCAGCAGCGCCCTCACCCGTGCCAGCATTTCTTCGACTTCAAATGGCTTGGTGAGGTAGTCATCCGCACCGGCATTAAAGCCATCCACCTTATTTTGAGTTTGGCCTAAAGCCGTCAGCATCAACACGGGGATATCTTTAGTCCGCTCATCCCGGCGCAGGCGCTGACAAACCGTGAATCCATCTACTTTAGGCAGCATCAAGTCTAAAATTATCAGGTCTGGCTGGATCTGGAGCGCTAGCGCCTGACCTTTAATGCCATCTTCTGCTTGGCTGACATCGTATCCAGCCATTTCCAGGTTGACGGCTACTAATTCTGATATTGCACGATCGTCGTCGATAACAAGTATGCGAGGCATCATTAAAGAGCTTTGAGTGAAGTTTTTTTAAGGTTCGATAAGGAACTGTTGCAAGTGGCAAAGTTTCCTGTACAGATTATAAGCACGATTCTAAAAAATTACTAAAATTGGTGGACTTTTGCTGACAGTTTGTACAGCTTTGCCGATAAAGCGCGAAGTCCACTGCGTTTTTGGCGCAATGCGCCAGCAGTCCCTGAGCTGACTTGGTAGTTGCTCGAACTCGGATGGCTCCGCAAGGGGGAAAAATCCAGACTAGGCAACAGTTTCTGGCGTATGAGCGCCAAAAACTGCCGATTTGGTGCAGTATATTCCGTTTTTCTGTAGTAAAACTATAATGACCAGGGTTTTGTCCCGTCACGCCCCTAGTAAGTAGGTGAATATAAATAAACTCACCACAATGGCAAACGGGACGCCCACCCCACAAGAGATTGAAGGTTTTGTGGGGTGGGCTAATCGCCCGCCATAGGTAGGGATAGCTATTTTCACTTTATTTACCTGCACCTACTTAGTTGTCACCGGCAAAATGCCCCATCTTCCTGACGCTCCACCCAGGTGGCGCAGAAACGGTCTGGCAATAACGCTTTACCCCGCGCTGGGGGCAAGTCGCGACTGGGAAGCAACGCTACAAGACCCAGAGTTGAAACCGGGGTAAGATGTCTAAACCCAACGGTCGCTGTTACTCCTAACGGTACTCAGGTCACCTAAAATTTGAGCCAAGATTGAGATGCTACAAAACGGAAGATGACCCAATTAAAAGAAGCAGTGGTACTAATTACAGGTGCTGCGGGGGGGTTCGGACAGGAACTCACCCGACAATTATTGATGGCGGGTAGCCGATTAATCTTGACCGATTTAGAGTTAGATATTCTACAAAAACGGGCTGAAACGATCCAATATGACATCAAAACGGGTGAAATAGTCGCTGGCATCGCTGCTGATTTGTCTTGCCTAGAGGGATGTCAAAACCTTTACCAGCAGGTAAAAGCCTTGGGTATACCCGTTGATGTTTTAATTAACAATGCTGGGATCGGGTTGTTCGGACGCATGGATGAAGTTCCTTTGGCAAAATGGGAACAGTTGATGCAAGTAAACCTGTTGACTCCGATGCGATTAAGCGCCACGTTCGCAGCTGATATGATTGCGCGTCAAAAGGGTCATATTGTCAATATTTCATCCCTCGCCGGTTGGATAGCACCAGCGGGGATGGCGCATTATAGTGCGAGTAAATTTGGCTTGCGGGGCTTTAGTGAAGGGCTATTAAATGAAGTCAAAGCTTATAACGTTAAGGTAACGGCTGTTTATCCTTTTTTCAGCCGCACTCCAATTTTGCAATCTGAAAGTTATGGTACTTTAGCTCAGGGGTTAGAGGGTATTCCAGAACGGTGGGTAACTGACCCGGCGGAAGTGATGCGCCAGACTATTAGAGGAATTATACAGGATCGCGCTGAAGTGTTTCCCGATGCGATCGCTCAAATCACCCAGGTGCTAAAACGCTATTTCCCGCGTTTGATCGACTGGAGGGGAGGCTAAAATAATGATCCAAGCTCATACAGACAAATATTTAATTATTGGGGCAGGATTTGTCGGGTTAGGCATGGCGCAAGCGCTGCAAGCGGCTGGGATGCCCTACGATCAAGTAGATGCTAGCGATAATATTGGGGGCAATTGGTATCACGGCGTGTATGAAACTGCACATATCATTTCATCCCGCCAAGTCACCCAATTTACTCATTTTCCCATGCCGGATTATTATCCCGACTTTCCCAGCGCTCAACAAATGCGGGATTATCTTAACAGCTTTGCCGACCATTTTGATTTGCGTCAACGCATTCAACTAAATTGCACGGTTACCTATGTGCGACCGATTGAAAATAACCTCTGGGAAGTCACTTTTAAAAGTGGAGAACAGCGGATTTACAAAGGAGTATTGCTATGCAACGGTCATCACTGGTGCAAACGGCTTCCCCAATTCGAGGGAGAGTATAAGGGAGAGATTATCCACTCAAAAGATTACAAACGCCCCGCTCAATTGTTGGGTAAACGAGTGCTGGTAATTGGGGCTGGAAATTCCGCCTGCGATATTGCGGCAGAAGCTGCACGAGTGGGAAGTAAAAGCGTTTTAAGCTGGCGGGAATCAGTTTGGTTGATTCCTAAGACGTTTGCCGGAGTTCCCATCGTAGATATTATTCAATGGTGGATGCCAGAATGGTTGCAGCGATTAATGGCTTATAGCATTATCCGCCTGACTTTTGGCAACCATGAAAGTTATGGATTATCTAAACCCAATCATCGCATTTTTGAGAAACACCCAACGTTAAATAATGAAGTGCCTTACTATATCAAACATGGTCGCATTATTCCTAAACCTGCCGTGAGGCGGCTGGCGGGTTCTCAGGTTGAATTTGTCGATGGCACTTGTGAAGAATTTGACTTAATTGTTTGTGCCACGGGTTATCACGTTGCTTATCCGTTTTTGCCCCCAGAACTTCAGCGGGTTGAAGGTTCTTTGGTGAAGTGTTATGCGGGGGCATTTTTAGAAGATTACAAGGGATTATATTACATTGGTTGGGGTCAGGCGCGCGGGGGCGTCGGGTCTTTAATTGCTGCTTATGGCCCAATTTTTACCCGCTTTCTGCAATTACAAGATCGAATTAAAGTGCCGATGGGTTTAGTTTTCAAAACCATGGGACAACAATTACCCTCTAATCATTTATCTGACCCCCAAGCAACCTTTCGGCAGTTAAAATTGACTCACTGGCTGTTTAATTGGATTGTTAAAAGAGCCGCTGGGATTGATGCTCAATATTCTGATTGGACAAATCGTCCCCTACCACCTTTAACAGCACCTCAGACTGCTGAAGCGATCGCAATGTATTGATACAGCGGATTGCAAGTGGATGAGGTAAAGCGAAATCGCGCAAGGCAAGTGTAGCCGCACCCTTAAGGGTGCGGCTACACTTGCCTTGCGGTGTACCTCATAGGGCTGCAATCCGCTATAAACTGCAATCCCTAAAAGCTGATGCAAAAAATTTCATTCTAACTCGTTATCGCGATCGCGTAAGCTACATCAGTAGCAAAGCGAACTAACGCCAAATCAAAGATACCGATGATTCGCTAGATCTCAAATCCCTAATAAATGCAGCCAGGTGAAGATTAGTCATTGAGAATATCATACAAAAACATCAAATGCATTGAGTATTGATACTCAATGCATTGCCTGTTTAGCCTTGTACAGTGTGACACCGTTAGCTTTGCTACATCTTGAGCTATTCTTTTTCCTCGTTTTTGGGCACAAAGCTAGTCCCGTGGTGGGTGACTAGATACTCCCCATCTGATTGCATAACGACTATCTGAACAGCATCCTCATCGTCTATATCGTCAACGATCTCAACATCTTTGCAGTTCTTCAGTGCTTGAATCGCTTTGGGATCTCCTTGCTGTGCGAGTAGTGTAAGCAAATTGTGAACGGTTCTGGAAACTGTTTCTGACATAGGGTTTTGCTCCTGAACAAGCGATCGTTGTCCAGTTAATTATCCTATTACACAATCATCTCGTTTTACTTTTCCCACTTAGCCGTCGTAGAAACCCTTGCCATCGGGAACGTTTAAACCGGCGTCGATCTACCCGTCTGCTGCGGTTATCCTGTCCCCCATCCTCAATATCCGATCTGTGGGGTATTCCTTGTTGGGCGCGGGCTTCTTCTGTAACGGGTACGGCATGTTCATCCGGTACAATTTGAGAGCCAAATTTTCTGGCGTAAACTTGGGTAAACTCCGCGCCGAAAAATAAAATTTGAGCTGCATAGTAAACCCAAGCCAGGATAACTACAAGCGATCCAGCAGCACCGTAAGTCGAGCCAAAACTGCCATTTCCCAGATACGCACCCAACAAAAACCTGCCGATACTGAACAGCAGCGAGGTAATCGCCGCCCCAATTAAAACATCTCCCCAAGTAATTTTCGCATCGGGAAGAAATTTAAACATCATTGCGAACAGTAATGTAGTAACGCCGAACGAGATGATAAAGTTGGCAATTTGCCACATAACGTCGAAACCGGGCAATAAATTGCTGAAATAGCTGTTAATTGCTGCCAAAACCGCGCTAATAATTAGGGAAACCAGCAGTAAAAAGCCAATCCCCAATACCATTGTGAAGGACAAAACATTTTGGCGAATAAAGCCTTTGACAGGGAGTCCTGGTTTTGGCTGCACTTCCCAAATTGTGTTGAGGGCATCTCGCAGTTGAGAAAATACGCCAGCAGCACCAAATAACAGAGCAACGATACTTATAAGCGAAGCAATTGTCCCGGTGGCGGGTTTGTTAGCATTTTCAATTGCCGTTTCGATGACTTCTGCGCCACTTTTGCCAACTAAACCTTGAATTTGCCCGACTATTTCGCCTCTGGCTGCTTCTTCACCGAATATACTGCCTGCGATCGCGATCGCAATAATCAACAGCGGTGCCAGGGAAAAAATCGTGTAATACGCCAACGCCGCCGACAATCGCGACGCTTTATCCTCGTTCCATTCATCAAACGTTTCTTTTAGCAATCCCCCAATTGTTTTAAAATTCAGACGCGCTGCTTTTTTACCCGACTGAAACTCCTCGGTTGGGTGGCTATCTGATGGGTTGGAAGTGCGTTGCGGCATTGTTGATTAATCTAGCAATCAGTTTAAGCTTTTGCCTTTTTATTTTTTACTACTCCCAACCAAGTCAGGTCATCTCTCTTAAGGTTGACTGCCCCTTGCCTCTAAAAATTCTATCTTTAGACCGAACTACGAATTGATTCGCTTAGGCTTTAATTAAACTTGGGTATTTAATAAAAAAATTCAATTACCTATTACCCATTACCTATTACCCATTACCCATTACCTATAAATAATTATGCAACTTGTAGGTAAAGTAGCGCTAATTACGGGAGCCGGATCTGGAATTGGTAAGGCGGCGGCAATTTTGCTAGCCAAAGAAGGCGCTAAAGTAGCCGCGTTAGGAAGAACAGAAGGCGATATTAATAAAACTGTTGCCCAGATTGAAGGTAATGGCGGCTTTGCCATGCCGATAGTCGCCGATATTTCCCAACCAGAGCAGATGCAACAAGCAATCGAAAAAATTGCATATCGATGGGAAAGAATTGATATTGTATTTGCCGATGCAGGAATTAATGGCGTTTGGGGAACCATCGAATAATTAACGCCCGAAGCATGGGATAAAACTTTAAAATTCAATCTTAAAGGGACATTTTTAACCGTTAAATATGGCGTACCTTACTTGAAAAAACAACGCGGAGCGGTAATTGTTACCTCATCGGTTAACGGCACGCGCATGTTTAGCAATACGGGTGCTACCGCCTATGCTTGCTCTCAAGCTGCTCAAGTAGCTTTTACTAAAATGATAGCGCTAGAACTTGCCGAACATCGGGTGCGGCCAAAACACTAGACATCCGAAATCCAAAAGGAAATCAAGTGAGTTGGCAAACCAAGGTAAAGTCGCTGAGTTTCATAAGATACCCAGACGACGTAGTCATACACGCAGATATAAACGTGGTGACTCAATGCCAAAAGATAATATCCGAATGGCTCAAAGGAATGGGACTGGAATTAAAACCCAGTCAAACAAAAACAACCCACACCCTCAATGAGTACAACGGAAATGTAGGGTTGGATTTCCTGGGATTCCATATGCAACAAGAGCCGTCAGGGAATTACCGCAGCGCCACCAATTCCGCCGGAAAAATATTAGGATTTAACACAAATCAACCCGAGCCAGGAAAAACAGAGAGTTCACCCAAATAAAATGGCTGAAATAGTAGATAAAAACCTCACCAAACCCCAAGCAGTATTAATAACTGAGAGGACATTTTGCTACCGAGGCACAAAAATTGTCAGGAGAAATCACCACGCCCTGGTGGCAAATGTGGTGAGCCCGGAGAACCCTAGAAATAGGGATATTAAGATTGAAAGGTGTTAAGAATCCCCGTGTCTTTAGACCGGGGAGTGTCAATTTTAGCATCGGATGCTGCAAGTCACATCAGCGGTACGAAAATTTGGATTGATGGGGCGCAGTCATTGTGGCATTAAGAATCCGGGTTTCTTAAAGAAACCCGGATTCTTTTATTTTTGCAGCAAGCCGAATACCTGAGTTTGGTGCAAAACACCTATGCCAAACAAAACTAACAGGATAACCATCCCCACAGAGCCATAACTTCTGACAAATTCGTCTAAATATGGGGGTATTTTCCAAAGCGGCTTTGGTATGCGACGGGCAACTTGTTCAAACTTAGCTTGCGCCCAACTTACATCAAGCCCTTGTTGATGCGCCTCCCACAATAAACTTGCTGCCAGTTGCAATAAAAAAGGATGCCCACCACCCCATTCTCTAGCAAGGTGTTGCTCTTCCGTACTTAATGCAGCCTTTGCCCCCATTCTCTCAGGCAAGCTTACCAGTTCCCATGCTTCTTCTTCTGTCAATTCCCCCAAAGGCAGAACTTGTTCAAAGCCATTCAAAAAAGAAGAAGTCAGCTTATACCGACGCTGGTAAAAATCTAGCTTTCTGTGGGAAGCTACCACCAGCCTCAAGATATTGCTGTTGATCAAAAACCGCAAATTGTCAAAAAAACCATCGTTAAAATGTTTTGGATAACGAAACAACGCTTCAAAATCATCCAGGCAAAGCACAGGGAATAATCCCTGCCGTTTCCACTCTCCGATTGCCCCTGAAAAGCTTTGGCGATCCAAAAATTTAATATTCTTCCAGGGTCTCATTAATTCTGGTTTTGCTTTCACCAAGGGGTGATTGAGCAATTGTCGCGCAGCTGCCAGATAGAAGGCATTTTCCCGCCGACAATGAGATTCTTGCAAATTCAGGTAAATTACTATAAAACGGCGGGGATTTTCTACCCGCTGTTCGTAAGTCTGGCAAAAGCGATAAAGCAGAGAAGATTTTCCCATTCCCTGTTTGCCCACAACATTAATGCTGCTAGACCCGATACCCATTATTCGCGAGGTAATGTAGTCTAATTCAGCTTCGCGCCCAACAAAATGCTGGGGCTTTTCAATCATCGGTCCTGCCAAAAACGGACAAGGAGCACCCAACTGAGAAGTCATAAGAAAGTTTCGCTACCAGTCGAGACGTAGTAACAAGATGGGGGATATTACTTCTGCTTTCATACCCATGTTTACGGGTAGTTGCGTTCGCGCAGCGTGCGGTCGGCATATCGCGCAAGCAAAAGATACTGATACTCTGAGTTGCGAAATGGATGATGCCAACCCTTAATTTAAACGCCTTTGGCTTTAACCTGCGGGCTTACATTCTACTGGTTGGCCAACACGATAAAAACTAGATTCTTCTAGAAGTTTAGATGCTACCCTTTATAAGTATTATGACTTATACCTGTAAGTACCTCAACAGTGAAATTACGGATTTCAGAATCGGTTAACATCAAACCGATTTAAGTAATAATAGGTACAACTGAAATCTCATCAGTAAGATTACTGATTTCATCCTAACTTTACAAGGTTTTACACTCGGTTAGTGCAAAGGCCAAATATTTATATTGTGGAAAGGTATTATAAATTTGCGCCGAAATCCGCATCTGCCGAAAGGGGTATTTAGGCCAATAAATTATCGTCCCCTCGTCCTTAGTGTCCCCGCGTCCTCTTCAATTTAGGTAGAAATGTAGACTACCTTTTATAAGTACTATGACTTATACCTGTAAGTACCTCAAAAGTGAAATTACGGATTTCAGAATCGGTTAACTCAAACCGATTTAAGTAATAATAGGTACAACTGAAATTTCATCAGTAAGATTGCTGATTTCATACTAACTTTACAAGGTTTTACACTCGGTTAGTGCAAAGGCCAAATATTCATATTGTGGAAAGGTATTATAAATTTGCGCCGAAATCCGCATCTGCCGAAAGGGGTATTTAGGCCAATAAATTATCGGCACTTCAATTTTAAAATGCTCCCACAGCGCATCTTGTAGCGGCGGAATTAACCGCGTTTTGACAAATTCGGTTCTATCCTCTGGTAACGGGATAACTGCCATCGAACCAATTATCTGATCGGGACAGGGTGGCGCAACATCCAACGCCTCGCACAGCATCTGCCTCGCTGTCAATACCATTGTCCGATTTCGTGCCATTAATTCGGACCATCCACCCAAAAGCAGCGAACCCATGAATTGAATTGCTTCTGGTACGCATAAATATGCTGTGGGATCGTCGGTTCCCATCCAGTCAAACTCTAATTGAAAGCGGGATTTATCGGTGCGGGGCGAGTTAGCGCCGTGACTAATAGTCATCGGACGAATGGACGATTGCTTGTCCTGTCGCACGTACAAAAATGCCGCGCCTTTGGGCGCACACAACCATTTATGGCAATTTCCGGTGTAGTACGTTGCGCCGCAGTTATGCAGGTCTAAGGGAATCATACCGGGCGCGTGAGCGCCATCGATCAGGGTATCTACGCCACGCTGCGCCAGTTCTTGAATTATGTTTGAAATCGGTAAAATTAGACCTGTTTGGCTGGTTATGTGGTCTAACAGCGCTAGCTTTGTCTTGGGTGTGACGCGATCGCATACTGCTGCAATTATGTCTTGGGGCGAACCCAGGGGAAACGGAATTTCTGCCACCACTACTTTCGCCCCCGTGCGTTCTGCTACAAAGTTCAGCACGTTGCGACAGGCATTATATTCGTGATCGGTGGTGAGTAATTCATCCCCTGGAGCGAAGGTGAGGGATCGCAACACCGCATTCACCCCCGTCGTCGCATTCGGCACAAATGCCAATTCCCCAGCATCCGCGCCGACAAACTCAGCTAACTCGCTTCTTGCTCGATCCAGCAGTTCCTCAAACTCCCGCACGAAAAAGCGCAGCGGTTCCCGTTCCATCTGCAAGCGCCAGCGCTGCTGCGCCTCCAATACAGGCATTGGACAGGCGCCAAACGAACCGTGATTGAGAAATGTTATTTCCCGGTCAAGCGACCAATACTTACCAAATTCTGAAAGGTGAAGTTTGAAGTCTAAATTCTCATCCTTCATGCTTCACCCTTCATTTTTTATCTAACTCCCCAGGCCGGATTCGAACCAGCGACCAATCGGTTACACTTATCCCTACGTTTCCGCAAGGGGTGGACTATCTCATCATCCCTTTTTTGGGATGTCGGGCGCTCTAGGATTTATTGGACAGGCTCCTCATCCTTAGTCTCTGCGCCTTTCTGGCTACTGTGGAAACCACCGCCTTTTGCCAGACTTGGCTCAGGATTACCGCCACCCTTAGTGCTGCGGCTTCCCTGAATTCACCCGATTTTCCACTACTTGTTACCAAGTAGCGCTGCTATGTCACTCAAGATATCAGTTAGTCCTAATATCTTGCGTCCATTACAGCCGACCGCTCTACCACTGAGCTACTGAGGATCGCAGTTATTAATAGTAGCGGTATCAGATGGGATTTGCAACCCCCCCTGACAAATTTTTTTTTTCAGTTTTGTCCAAACAACTGCTTTGATCGGGAACCTCCGAGAGACCCCAGGCGCGAGCGTTGCAGCCTGGGGAGGGATAGGAGCGTCAATTGCCATCCGGTCAATCCCGGTGGCAATTGACAATCTCACAAAATCTTCGCGATCATGTGAGACTTGGTAGAACAAGCGTTCCGGTACAGAATTTATCCAACGGCAGAGCAAGAATCTTTGCTGCGTCGCACGTTGAGCTGTGTCCGCCTCGTTTATAACCGGGCGTTGGCAGTGAGAACCGAGGCTTGGTATCAACGGCAAGAAAGTATTGACTACGTTCAAACGTCTGCCCTGTTGACTCAATGGAAAAAGCAAGATGACCTCCAATTTTTGAATCAGGTTAGCTGCGTGCCGTTGCAGCAAGGATTGAGGCACTTGCAAAAAGCGTTCAGCAATTTCTTTGCCGGACGGGCAAGATACCCCAACTTCAAAAAGAAACGCAATGGTGGCAGCGCAGAGTTCACCAGGTCTGCGTTCAAATGGAAAGATGGACAGGTGTTTTTGGCAAAGTGTAAAGATGCCTTGCCAATTCGCTGGAGCCGTCCACTCCCTGAAGGATGTGAGCCTTCCACAATTACGGTGAAGCTGGATGTTTGTGGGCGCTGGCATGTTTCGCTGTTGGTGAACAATCCCAATGTCAAACCACTGCCGATTCAGTCTCAGTCGATTGGACTGGATCTGGGAATCAACAGCTTGATTGCGACCAGCAACGGCGAAAAGATTGCCAATCCCAAACCGTTTGAGCGACTGAGAAAGAAACTCAAACGAGTACAGAAAGCCCTTTCTCGTAAGCAGAAAGGCTCTCGCAATCGAGATAAAGCAAGATTGCAGGTGGCGCGGGTACAAGCTCGGATTGCAGATGCGCGCAAAGATTTTCTCCATAAGCTGACAACTCGACTGGTGCGCGAAAACCAAACCATCGCGGCCCTTGGATTTGTCGGTCAAGAACATGGTGAAAAACCCCAAATTGGCAAGGCAAATTGCTGATGCAGCTTGGGGTGAGTTGGTTCGTCAACTCGAATACAAGGCCAAGTGGTATGGTCGAACCTTGGTGAAAATTGACCGCTGGTTTCCCAGTTCTAAGCGCTGTGGAAGTTGCGGACACATTCTCGAATCGTTGCCGTTGAGCGTCCGGGAATGGGACTGCCCAAGTTGTGGGACGCACCATGACCGGGACATCAATGCGGCACGAAACATCTTGGCGGTGGGACACACCGTGACAGCCTGTGGAGCGAACGTAATATCGTGTCCGGTTGCATCGGTTGCGTTTGGAGAGCAAAGGGGATGGGGGAGCAAAGGGGAGCTGGGGGAGAAAAAACGCTTTTTCGCACAATCAACTATACACAACTGATCTCTCGCGGACATGATATAATTCACCAATCAGGACATCCTGAGAGGAACCATGGGTTTTGATGATTTTAGCCAGCTTCTTTTGGTGGCGACTGATGTTTTCTTGACTTGGTTTGATGATTGTTTTGTATCCCAGTTTTTCACCTTTAGACGGGGTATTGTCTGATGGTGAATCCTAAGAAGTTGAATCCCTTGTTCGCTTCATGTTTATGTAGGGTGTGAGTGATTAGGGTCTTATATCAAGTTTGGTTGCACCGGAATTGTATAGTGGGGGTGCGCTCGCAACCAGTAGCAGTAGTTCTTGGCCACCAATGAAAAAAAGTTAGATGGGAGATCAAATCTTTCTGAGTTAGCAAGTTGCGACGGCGATGAAATAACAATTCCTCCAGCTCATCTAAAGACTTGAATGAGCGATTGGCAATCGGTTCATTGGTTCTTGGCCACAAACGCTCAGCTGGTTGTAATTCTGGGGAGTGGGAAGGAATAAATATCAAGTGAATTCCTTCAGGGATTTGTAGCTGGTCACTGATGTGCCAACCCGCTTGGTCGAGAGCCAAAATAATTCGCTTGTTTTGACCTACACCAAAATGTTGGGCTTGCATCTGCTAAAACGCGGTTGAATAGCTCTATATTCACCTTGGGTAAAATCCACCAGTAAGTTTCCCCAGATTCAGGATGAACAAAGCCATAGAGCCATAACCATTGGTAACGCCAGTTAACTGCGGCGATGGGCTGCTCACCCTGTTGCACCCAAACACGGCGCTGTACAGGTTTGAGTCCCAATCGATGTTCATCCATTGCCCAAACTTCTACATCAGCTGCCGGATAATTCGCCGGCAATCGCTTTCGTTCGAGATCTAGTTTTTTTTCCATGCTTGTTGTTGATCCAAATCGGCTCCGTCATGCTGTGGTCGGGGTATCCGTTGTCTGAAATTCATCTGTCGTAAATACTCCCATCCACGTTGCCGATGAACAGGTTGTCCGATTAATTGCTCCATCCAATTGGCTACTTTACGCCCATTCCACAGTCCACCATCAGGAGCCAATTCTAATAGTGCTTGCCCTAAATGCGCTTGCTCAATGTCTGACAATATTGGCTCTCTACCAGAATGAACACGGCGACGATCTATTAATCCTTGTGCGCCTTCTGTGTTGTAACGACGGGCAATTCTACGAATTCTGTCTCGGTAATAACCTGTAACTGAAGCCACCTCTTCGCTACCAAATCCGAGGGCTTTCAGCCAGATAATTTGGTAGCGAGTCCGCTCTATGGGGTTAGATGCCTTGAGGTAACGCATCTCTAGTTCTTCCACTGAAAGATGTGGTTCGATTACAAGACGCTTGCCCATAACTGTGCGATCGCACTCTCGATCAACTACACCCCCACTATACAAGTCCGGTGCAACCGGACTTGATATCAGCCATTGCTGACGCAAGAATTGATTTCCTTCACAAGTTGACCACTCGATTGGTGCGCGAAAACCAAACGATTGCCGTCGAGGAGTAAGGCTCGTGAAGAACATGTTGAAAAACCGTAAGCTCACTGCAGCTATTGCTGATGCAAGCTGGTCTGAATTGATACAGCAGCTGGAATATAAATGCCAGTGGTACGGTCGGACACTGGTTAAAATTGACCGTTGGTTTCCCAGTACTAAACGCTGCGGCAAATGCGGTCACATTGTCGATAAATTGCCGCTTGATGTCAGGGAGTGGAACTGCCCTGAATGTGGGACGCACCACGACCGGGACATCAATGCCGCAAACAATATTCTTGCCGCAGGGCTTGCGGTGATAGACTCCGTCGCGAACGTAAGACCTGATAGGGATGAGTTTAAACGGCGGTTGCCAAAAACCTGTAAGGGAAGGAAACAGAAACCCAAATCGTCAGGTTTGGCAATCTCCCGTTATAGCGAAGCTTAACGGGAGAGGATGTCAACTCGGTTAGCTCTGAAAATTAATCGGTAAAGGTGTCGTGTCAATCTTTGCATCCCATCCGCAACTCAGCTAAGCGTCGCCGTGCTTTGTCATCTAGGGAATTGGCTAAAAAACGACCGCTGGATTGTTTGCGCGGTTGATGTTTCCGCCGCAGGCGCTGCGCCGTTGATTCGATTTCGTATGCCAGTTCCTGCGCTGACATCCATTGGGCACCATAGCCCACGACTGTTAGCTTCTGCGCCCTGTCCGATGTGGCAACAATCAGCCGCCGCTGCAATGGGAGCAACTGGTGGCGCAGTACAGCACAGGATTTTTCGATAAAAGTGTCTGCGGTTTGCCCAAATTCGGTGTAGTATACAGATAAATTCTCTGTAATCACCTCGTTATTGCCGGGGGTATCGCGGTAATGCGCATCAAACACGACTTTAGTATCAAAGCCCTGAAAAGCGCTATAGCTTGTCAGGGCTTCAACCAACTCCCAGCGGGCTGCTTCTAAACCTTTGCGATCGCGGGTATAGATCAGCTTATTCCACGAACCAATTATGTTGTAGCCGTCTACTAGCAAAACTGCTGACGGCGGTGGGGATGTCATTTTTCAACGCCAAAGTTTTCTAAACTTAACGTTTTCGATATTAATTCATATCTCCATAGTAATCAAAGTGTTACTTCGGTTGACATAATCGCAAAAATATGCATTTCTGTCGGCAGGTGAGCAGAGGGGCAGGTGAACAGAGGGGCAGGGGAGCAGAGGAGAATTTGAATAGACATTCTCCCTTGTACACCTGCACACCTGCTCCCCTGCACTAGGAGCTAATTTCCTCGACTTGCATCAGACGTTGCTTTAAGCGGTTTGGATCGCCAGAGTCTACAACTTGGCCTTGTTCTAATAAAAAAGCACCATCGCAGTAATTCAACTCATCGAGGCGGTGAGTTACCCATAGGGCGGTGATGCCTTGACTTTTGACCAAACGCTGTACCCCAGCCACCAGATCTAACTGACTATCTGGATCGAGTAACGCAGTGGGTTCATCCAAAAGTAAAACTTCACAGCGACGGGCAATAGCGCCCGCGATCGCCACTCGCTGCTTCTGACCCCCACTCAAAGCATAAATAGGCCGTCGCTGCAAGGCTAGTAAATTGACTGCTGTCAGCGCTTCTTCTACCCGCTGGCGCACCGCAGGTGGGGAAAGATTTTCCTCTACTAACCCAAAAGCCACATCTGCCCCAACGGTGGGCATCACTAATTGATGATCGGGATTTTGAAAGACGAAACCTACTGGCTGAGCAATTTGAATGTTACCCGACTGAGGAAGCAACAAGCCAGCCAGCAACCTCAGCAACGTTGATTTGCCGCTGCCGTTGGTTCCCAAAAGCATCCAAAATTCGCCTTTGGGAACCTCCAGCGAGCAAGATTGTAAAATCTTGTCGCCTTTAGGCCAGTTAAAGCACAGATCGCTTACTTGAATGGCTGCTTGTGTCATCTGATCGCTAATAGCAGCATTTACTCAGCCAAGGCAACAAAACCGGGGGTGCGTCCCGTCGCAGCGCTACTGGATTTCTGAGACAGTTGCACCGCCGAGATTTCGCCACTGACAACGGCTATCTTTTTTTCTGGTTGTTTCTCGCAGGTCAGTTCCAAAATTTGAGAATGCCCAGATCCCATGATGTCTACAATTTGCTTGTATAGCGCTAGGGCATCCTCTTCTGACTTCCTTTGCACTGAGAGTGGATAGGGAGTGTTTTTTACAGTCAAGTCGATTGTGAACATGCTTTGGTTAAAAAATCTGGCGCGAATCCCATTGGCCTTATCCATTATCTCAAATCCCAGCCATCCCCGCCCAAAAGTACCAGGTTACGCACCACAATCTTAGAAACCCGGTTTCTTTGCGTAAGTCCCGAGTACAGTACCTGGTAGAGTTAGCGATTGTCCTGCGGACATGGTAAGCGATCGCAAAATTCATTGACCAAGGGGGTGAAAAATCTGGAGACTTCAACCTATAATGAGAGGCACAGTTAAGAAACGTAAACTGTCATCCCAATTCAACGGGATTTGTGCCTAAGTAAAACTGCTCTGGCAGGGATGCAGGCATAAAGAAGTTGAATCTGCACTTAATATATCTGTTTGGAGATTCGCGCCATGACTATTGCAGTCGGACGCGCCCCAGCAAGTCGCGGATGGTTCGACGTCCTCGACGACTGGTTAAAGCGCGATCGCTTCGTATTCGTCGGCTGGTCCGGCATCCTGCTATTCCCCTGCGCCTTCCTGGCACTGGGTGGCTGGCTCACCGGCACCACCTTCGTCACCTCCTGGTACACCCACGGACTAGCATCCTCCTACCTAGAAGGCTGCAACTTCCTCACCGTAGCAGTCTCCAGCCCCCCAGACAGCATGGGACATTCGCTGTTGTTCCTCTGGGGACCCGAAGCCCAATGGAACTTCACCCGCTGGTGTCAGCTAGGTGGGTTGTGGAGCTTCATCGCCCTGCACGGCGCCT
>NZ_BLAY01000196.1 GCF_020521235.1 Microseira wollei NIES-4236
ATGTTAGCAGCGAAACTGTGGGAAGGTATATTGAGGCACAGCGCCATCATGACGTTACTTGACGGGACTTAAACGTCCCGTTCGTGCAAAACTCCCGCGTAAACGCCGGGAGTTTTGCACTTCTCGTATTTTTTGCTCAGAAATGAAGGGTTGCGAGTTTTGGCGTTGGGAACCAGCGCTACTGCCCTCGGAGGGAGTGTAAGACCAAAGTTGCCCGGACGTAAAAAATCTGTGGTAGCAGAGGCAACCCCCAGGGAGGAGGGAAGCCCGCGCTGTATGCGATAGCATCAGCGTTGGGTAGTTCACGCTTGTTTTTTAGCAATTGTCAGGAGCAGGGGAGTTGCACGCACGGGGTTGCTACGAGCTGAGCGCCAAAGTAACTTGGCTGCGAACGCGAGTGCGGAAGGGAGGCATATCTTTAGTTTCCCAGGGACGATTTTTCATAGAAACCCGGTTTATTTGCGGTTGCAGACAGGGAAAGCTTGACATTCTTCCCTCGTGTTGGTTAAACAGATTGACGTTATCTGGAAAATTTTAGATTTTATTAAAATTGTCTAAAAAAAAGCTAACTTAGCAAAAAATGCTGTCAAGCTATATCGATGGACACGAAAGAGGCATCTGCAAAAGGCTAGGGATTAAATCAGCCGCTTCAACCGCCCAAGAAGCTCTGGACAAGTTAAAAATGATTTGTTCCGGATTGACGCACCGTCGATCCAAGCTCAGCTTTCGTGCGATCGCACAGTTACTTTGAAATTTCATATGGCGAACGACCATTCCATGACCGCAGCCCAAAAACTACAACAAAAGCTACCCCTTCCCCTCAAACCATTAGCAGACATAGCTTATAACTACTGGTGGAGCTGGACAAACGATCGCATTTCGCTGTTCCGCAACATCGATCCCGAAGCATGGCATAACTTGAAACACAACCCGGTTGCCGTGCTACAGTCAACCAACTATGTAAAACTAACCCAGGCGGCAAACGACCCAGTGTATATCAAGCGAGTCAAGGTACTCGCCGAGCAATTTGACCGCTACATGACCGAAACAGATACTTGGGCGAGTCGCGTCGTGCCGCAAATTACGCCAGAACACCCCATCGCCTATTTGTGCGCCGAATTCGGCGTCCACGAATCCTTGCCGGTTTATTCGGGCGGTTTGGGCATTTTAGCCGGGGATATGCTCAAATCTGCCTCGGATCTCGGCATTCCCCTAGTTGCAGTCGGGTTGATGTACCGTCAAGGCTACTTCCACCAACGCTTAAACCGTCACGGGTGGCAAGAAGAAAGCTACATCGACAATCCATTTGACCAAATGCCCCTCGAATTGCTCAAAAACGAGCAAGGGGAACCGATTACCGTTGAAGTGGAAATTCGGCAGCGGATTGTTAAAGTGCAAATCTGGTTGGCGCAAGTCGGTCGCGTCAAGCTGTACCTGCTAGATACAGACCGCCATGACAACGACCCGATTGACCGCTGGCTGACCGGACACCTGTACGGCGGTAACCAAGAAACGCGCATCGCCCAAGAAGTAGTGCTGGGGATCGGTGGCGTCAAAGCTCTCACCGCCTTGGGAATCAAACCATCGGTTTACCACATGAACGAAGGTCACGCCGCCTTCTGCACCCTAGAAATTGCACGGGAAGAAATTAAGAAAACTGGCAAGTCGTTCTACGACATCGAGCAAACAGTACGCGAATCTTGCCTCTTCACCACCCACACCCCAGTGCCTGCGGGTCACGATGTCTTCTCCCCCGACTTGATGGACTCCTACTTTGCCCATTATTGGCCCCAACTGGGACTATCCCGCGAGCAGTTCCTGGCGTTGGGTGCGCGTCGGTTGGGGGACCCTTGGGAACCGTTTGGCATGACCGTCCTGGCGCTGCGACTCAGTCGCGCTGCCAACGGCGTCAGCGAACTGCACGGTGAAGTTTCCCGCAAAATGTGGCAAATTCTCTACCCAGACCGACCGGAAAATAAAGTCCCCATCAGTCATATCACCAATGGCGTCCACGCGCGCACTTGGACGGCACCGCTGCTGAGCGACCTGTACTGCGAGTACTTGGGCGAAGATTGGTCTAGTCGCGTTGCCGATGCCGAAATGTGGGCAAAGGTAGACGAAATTCCCGATGCAGAATTGTGGTGGCGTCACCAAGTTCTTAAAGAGCGGCTAATAGCACATACTCGCTCAAAAGTCAAGGTAGCGCGCCAAAATCGCGGCGAAGACTACGACTTGATCCAAGCTGCCGATCACCTGTTAGACCCCAAAGTCTTGACGATTGGATTTGCGCGGCGCTTTAGTCTTTATAAGCGCGGTCATCTTTTGATGCGCGATGCCGAACGCGCGTTGCGGATTTTTGGCAACGAAAAACGACCCGTGCAAATTATCTTCGCAGGTAAAGCTCACCCCGCTGACGAAGAAGGCAAGCGGATTATTCAACGCTTGATGGAGTGGTGCAAGCATCCGGCGATTCGTTACCGCGTGGCATTTATCGAAGACTACGATATCTACACGGGGCAAAAATTAGTCCAAGGCGTGGATGTCTGGTTGAATAACCCTCGTCGTCCCTTGGAAGCTTCCGGTACTAGCGGACAGAAAGTTTGCTTCAACGGCGGCATTAATTGCAGCGTGTTGGATGGTTGGTGGTGCGAAGGTTATAAAGTGGGAGCGGATGGTAAAGGTCTGAACGGTTGGGCGATTGGTGAAGATGCTCATACCAGCGACCAAGAGTTGCAAGACCGGATCGATTCTGAATCCCTCTATAAATTATTAGAGGAGGAAATCGTTCCGCTCTACTACGACCAAGATGAAAACGGAATTCCCCACGGTTGGATTGAAATGATGAAAGCGTCGATTAAAACCAATGCGCCGGTGTTCAACACCGACCGGATGTTGGTAGATTACGTTGCTCACATGTATGCTCCCGGAGCGTCGGTCGATGCAGCGCCGATTCTAGCCAGCGCTAGTGCCTAGAACGCCCATGTAGCGCGCTCAGAGCGAGCATAGGACTTACCCACGACGATCTTAGAAACCGGGTTTCTGCGTAGCGATTTTTCATAGAAACCCGGTTTCTTTGCGTGATATGATGTCCGTTGAATCGCCCATAATAAAAAAACCTCACAGAGTCGTTGCGTAGGGACACGGCATCATAGATATCTCGGATAAACAGATAACTTTGATCGTGCCGTGTCCCGGCTACCGATTATGGGTAATCGACCGGATATGATATGAGTCCTGGATCGTTGACGTAGGAACGCGGCAGTTGAAGGCTCTTGGTAAAATCCCAGAATCTTAATCGTGCCGTGTCCCTACGCAATTTATAGAAATTATTTAAAAAAATTAAATTTTCAGATATATTAAGTAAATATTTTAGAAAATAACTGTTTCTGGTATCACTGGTATGATATGCTACTTCAGCAAATAACCCAATCCAGGAATTACTACTATGGGTAACCTATTTCAGAAATGTGCAGTTGCTGCTGTGGGTGCTGGTTTCAGCTTAATAGCAATCGCCGCAAAACCAGTACAAGCAGCAACTATGGTTTGGGGGTTGAAGTTTTTTCAACATGGGACTCAGGTAGGAAGTGGGGAGTTCAGTTATAACCCCGATAAGACTACCTTTATCCAAACAAGTATGTTAGGTTCATCTCTACCTCCGTCAGGATTTTATGTTCGCACCTTGTTAGACAGCTTTTCGGCTGATATTTTAGGTGAGCAATGGAGACCGGCAATTTTTCTCACTTGGTGGGCTGACGGTTCTAGACCGCCAGGACAACAAGTCTTTGCTAGGGGTTCGGTTAGGCCCGGTATCAACCAGGGAGTCTGGTTTTTTGGCGATCCGTTTTTGGGGACTCGGCAATTACTTCTTGATCAGATGGAACCGATATCGGATGACGTTTGGACAGGAGACTGGCTTGGGTTGGTAGCGCAACCATCTGTTCCTGGTCGTGTTCCGATGTATGGCTTTGGGGTGTGGACGGCAACACGCCAAAACCCACAACCTGTTCCTGAAGCTACTTTTCCTTTAGGTTTATTAGTTTTTGGTGTCTTAGGCGCTGCTTCAGCACTGAAGCTCAAACATAAACAGCAGGAATCAATAGAAAAATAGGCAGTTAAATTTGTTGAATCGGTGCAAAAAAGAGCGCAATCAACTCCTTGATTAGAGAAGTTGACCTGCTCTATTTGATCCGTTTTTTTCTCAATTCTGGACTCTAAAGCGCGTCTACAAAATTTGAAATGATGATTTGGCAAGCTGATTTTTATCGGCGTCCGTTAAAGGACGATTTGGGGCGATCGCTCTGGGAATTATTGCTTTGCAATCCGACGGGTAGCTTTAAATACCAAGCCTTATGTCCGCAATCTGAAGCGAATGCAACTTGGCTAGTAACCCAATTTGGCATAGCAGCGGGTGGAAAGTTACCAGATAAGATTCAAGTCTTTCGTCCCCAATCCTTGAGTTTAATCGAAACAGCAGCGCAACAATTGGGAATTGCCGTAGAACCAACGCGCCGCACCCATGCTTTAAAACAATGGTTGCAAGAAAAAGCGCAACAATACCCCCATATGAGCAATTACACGGGGGAACCTTACCAATCAATAACATTAGATAAACCGCCCCCAGTGCCGCTACCAGAAAATCTTTGGGGAGAACAATGGCGATTTGCGACGCTACCAGCAGGCGATATAAAGGATGCATTTGCCGAAAAACCAATTCCGATTTTAGAGATGCCGGAATTTTTGTTGCCCTTTAATTTGGGTATCGCTTCAACAGTGTCCGTTCCGGGTGTAATAATTTATGGCGGACGGCAATCGATGCGCTTGGCACGCTGGATAGAAGAATCTCGCCCCTTTGCATTAAACTACATTGCCGGTGCGCCAGATGGGTTAATTTTAGAAGCGGGATTAATTGACCGTTGGATAGTTGCCACATTTGAGGATAAGGAAGTTTCTCAGTCAGCGCAAATGTACGAACAACGCAAGGGGTTAAGTAAAGGATTGCACTTTTTATTAGTGCAACCAGATGATTCGGGAATGACTTACACTGGGTTTTGGCTATTGCGAGGAGAGGAATAATAACTTAAGTTGCTAGTTAACGCAAGTTGCTAGTTATAAACTTTGGCGTTGCCAGCTTGCCAGCTTGCTAATTGCTAATATACGATTTTTACCAATCTCGCCATTAACCATTAGCCATTAGCTTCTATTTATGAGATAACTAGCAACTTGAGTTAGTTAATAGCTAATGGCTAATTGCTGATGGGAAGATTTTCCAGATCTACCATTAGCCATTAGCAATTAGCCATTAGCCAGACCTATTCTGTCCTATTCAATACCTAACCGAAAAGCAATTTTATCTGCCCAATCGGGGAAATCAATCAGCGGATTGCGATTTCCTTGAGTCTCGAAAATTGCCATGTTTCTGTGTTTTTCGTATTCGGTGACTGGATAAGAATGATGCCACTGCAACAAAGTCTTTAAACTCTCTACCTTGTATTCTTTTTCAGTTGGATCGATTTCTCCTGGATAGCGCAGTAAAAAGTAAAGCGTAGCGCGCGCTACAGCGCCTTTTCCGGCTGTAGGCTCAAATTTATTTTCTGATAATTTGCCGCAGCGATCGCTTATACTTTCCCCAAACTCCGGAAAGTCGAAAAACGGATGATTCCCCCGGTAACTGTTGCATTTCACTTCGCAGGTAAACAGATGGTGCAAATCGCCTTTCATCGGTTCTCGCTTACCGAACCACGACTGGGGAACTACATGCTCGCAATTATAGGGCAATCTGGCCTCGATTAAAGCCAATACTTGCCTCGTCTCTACCGCACTCATTGCCGATACAGTCCGACGTAGCTTTTGAATCTGTAAATTCCTGATTTGCTCGGTGCGGAAATCTTCTCGAATAATTTCTTCAGGGTTGAAAACTTCCCCGGAGTAAATGCTTCTGAGGTTCAGATCGGGGTAAAGGTCAACCCAAGGGTAAAGTCGAGTGGCTGGTTTATAGCTTAGCTTGTTTTTATGCCTCTGCTCCACCAGGTTTTTCAGTGCATGGAACAACTCACTTGGATTGAGAGAATTAATGCTTGGGAGACTCGCGTAATAGTTATCGCGGTTGATGCGATCGCGAGTTTCGTCGTAGTATGTTTTAGTCCGCGACGACGCCAATGTCCTCAAAGCTTTCTCAAGATCTGTAGCAGATGTCTCGAATTGTTGAAATAGCTGATCTTCCAACATTTTTTCCTCTTAAATTGAATGAATTTTATTGATTTAACGGCTGATTTACAGCTTTGGTTATTTCTCCCCTTATATTTCATCGTGCGCTGCCACTTTTCCGGAACCAGAATATTGAGTTTCTTTAAAATAATAAAAGAAACCCGGTTTTTTGAAAAAACCGGGTTTCTGGAACAATAGAGCGAAAATATGATATAATTAAAAGCCAATTAGATTAAGCGAGCGCGACTATAACTTTAATAAAAAGTATTGAGGCAACAATATGAGTCAAGAACTGATAGATTTAAGAGCTAGTATCCTGGAGGGACGTTACGCCGATGCGTTGGCAATTGTGGATGAACTAGAAGGCATGAGTAGACAAGCAATACTACGTACTATCCAATCATTTTTAAGGATTTTGCTGATTCACTTGATTAAAAACCAAGTTGAGCAACGATTAACAAACTCTTGGGCAAACTCAATTCGCAATTCTATCCGAGAAATAAAAAAACTGAACTTGCAAGATAATAAAACATCTTACTACGTCAAAATAGATGAATGGGAATCAATCCTTGACGAGGAATTTGAAGAAGCGGTTCGTGAAGCAAGTTTAGAAGCGCTAAATGGAATATACAATGAGTTTCAATTTACTGAGATGGTGGAGAGAAACCAAGTTATCGAGATAGCTAAAAAATTATTATCTCTAACATATTCTTATTCTGCTAAAGATTTACCAGCGGTGGTAGCCGAGAATTTAACTCAGCTTCCAGGTGGGGAAGATTGGAAAGCGGGTAGGAGGTGATAAACTCGATAACCAATATTGGGTAGATTTAGGGGATATCATAAACGTGGGTGGAATATGACTCAAGAAATAATTGATTTAAAAAAGAGCATTTTAGAGGGACGTTATGCAGATGCTCTGCTAATTGTAGAAGAACTGGAAGGAATGAGTAAAAAGGCGATTTTGCGACAGATAAAATCCTGTTTGAGGATTGTGCTAATTCACTTGATTAAAAATCAGATTGAGCAGAGATTAACCAATTCTTGGGCTAGCTCAATTCGTAATTCTATCCGGGAAATTCAAGATTTGAACCTCAAAGAAAATCAAACATCTTATTACATCAGTTTAGACGAATGGGTAACTTGGATAGAAGATGAAATTGAAGCGGCAATTCGCGATGCAAGTAACGAGGTAATGAATGGAACATACAGTCCATTTCAACTGTTAGAGATAGTGGATAAAAGTTTGATAATTAACCAAGCTCAACAACTGTTAGGTTTGACATATCATTACTCAGCCAAGGAGTTACCCGCAGTGATTGATGATTATTTAACTCAGCTTCCAGGTGGGGAAGATTGGAAAGCGGGTAGGAGGTGATAAACTCGATAACCAATCTTGGGTAGATTTAGGCGATCGCATACACACAACCTCAAGATGAGCATACTCAGGTTTCTGCAATAAAATCGGATATTCTCTTCGCCTTTCGTGGTAAGTTTGAAGCGCCCATAATAGGATAGAATCGCGGGTAAAAAACGCTTTGTACAACGTCTCGTGGTTACCATTGCAGACTTCCTCTTGCGTTACGCTGCGCCAAAAAGTTCGCCACAGCAACTGCTTCATAATCACCCACAAAGGGTAATCCAACCACACCAATGTGTCAGCTTTTCCCCAAACAATATCGCGGACTATGCTGTAATTTCCATCCACAACCCAACTGTTTCCAGAAAGGGCGACAGAAACGCGATCGCGCATCACCTCATCCGGTACTTCTGTCCAATTTGGTTCCCAATGCAAAGCATCTAATTCCACATGAGGAATACCAAGACGCTGGGAAATTTGCCGCGCCAAAGTCGTCTTACCCGATCCACTCGTACCAACAACAGAAATTCTCTGCACTTATTTAATCTTGCTTATCTCAGCGGTATATAAGTAATTTGGTCTTTATATTCATCTTCAAAAGATGCTCCAGCAATAGCTATTAAATCCTCAATGATTAGACCTATACTTATGTTTGGACGCAGCACCAAAATACCTGGTACGTGACGACATTCAGTGAGATGATCGATTAGATGTACAGGCATAGAAGTGCGGTTATTGGTGACAAGTATGTATCCGTTTTCCTCACACCAGCATAAAATTTCTGGGTCTTTCGTACTTTTTGGTGGAACATCTGAGTCACCAACCGCGCCAACTATTAAATCTGGTTGCTGAATCTGAAGCTGCTCTTTATACAGAGGCGACATATTTTCATCAATCAAATACTTAATTGTCATGATTGATGTTGCTCTGCTTGTTTAGCTGCTTTTTGCTTCTCTTTCCACTCAAGGACTTTTGCCACAAAAGCTGGAGGATTTTTGTCAAATTCTGCTTGAGCTTTTTCGCAGTAATCTAACCAATCTTGGAAATATTGCCCAACGGTTTCTTTATTGGCAAGATAGTACAGAATTGTGGCATAAACCTGTTCCAGAGTTACGGTACGGAAGTTTTGCTCTATTTCTTCTGGCGTTTTGTTGTTATGAATGTATTCGTTAAGGATATGCTCGATACCGACCCGGGTTCCTTTGACTCGGATATCGTCGGGTCTTTGAAAGTCAAAATAATCTTCTAGTATTTGCATGGTGATTCCTCTAGGTTCGCTTTCCTCTTTTTGCCTTAAAATTATCCTACTTCTAGCAAAACTTTAAGCTTCGCTGGATCGATAGATTTCGCGCACCTCATCCAAATTATTAATTGTCCGTAGCCCTTCCCTAATTGCCCTTAATACATCTACATCCTGAATCTGAGATATTTCGGGCATTAATTCCAAACCTTCAGCACCGAATTTCAATTCTAAACCCAACTCAATAGCCGATAGTAGACCTTGTTGTAGACCTTTGTTCAAAATTTCTTGGTACCAAGGGGATTCTAGTAAAACAGCCATATCCCACCTCATGATTTGCTGCACTAAACGACTGGATAATACAAAGCTAGCAAAAAATGCCAGTAGCGGTTCTAACTCGCTTAACTGTTCATCAGTACGTAAAAGTTGTACTGCTTGTCGCACTACTGCTTCCTCACCACCATTTTTCAGTACTGGTATAAATGGCAGCAAAGATTTCAACTGTTGCTGGAAAACTATCTGAGCATCTATTTCCCACAGATTAATGACTCGATATTGCTGAAGCGCCCTTAATCCCAAAACTTCGGATTCATACGCGGTAGCGATCGCGACTGTGGGTGATGGTTGTAAAATGTTGATCAAAACTGGATAGACTGGCAAATTGTACCTTTCTTCTGCTAAAGCAGCATAAGCTCTCATCCGCCGAGGCATTTGAGCGGATTAGCGCAGTTGCAACTCATTGAGAATCAGAAACTTATATCATGTCCGCGAGAGATCGGTAGTGTATCGATGGCTAATTGCTAATTGCTAATTGCTAATTGTCAATTGCGTGAGAGCAGCCATTAGCCATTAGCTATTATCAGTTACACAACCGTTGCTGAAGGACATGATATTACGAATCAAAGGAGCGTCAGGTTCTAAAAGTACATCGGTGTCGCGACTAATCCATTGAAACTCAGAGGCAACAATGCGTCTGGCTACAACATCAGATCGTTGCGTTACCTATTTTACCCACGCATCTGGCGCTAGACTAATTAAACGTTTGCTGCCAATATCTGCTGCTTTAGGCATATTTTTTTTGTCAGTTGTCCTCCGTCTATTGTCCGTTACAACTGACCGAGGATAAATTTAAGTTGTATATTCGGCGTTAATATTCACGTAATCATAACTCAAATCGAAGCCCCAAGCGGGTGAATGCGCTGGTGCAATATTTCAATAATTGGTTTGAGTGAAAGTATAAGATTTTGCATCTGCGTTATAGCCCGCCTGGGGTTCAAACCCCAGGCTAATAGCGAAAGTCCTATGAAGAGGACTGAAAATCTAAATTTAGAATCTAGGCTATCAGACATAAGAAACCGGGTTTTTTACCGGAAATTTCGGCTTTGGGGTGGATTTAGTCGCTAAAAACCTGGTTTCTGACCTTGGGTAAAATTTCAGCTTTAAATATTTTTTATCGCAGATTAAGGGTGCTTTTGAATATTTTTCGGAAAATCTTTCAGTCCTCTTTAGAGGACTTTCGCTATTAGCCAGGGAATTTATTCCCTGGCGGGTGATGAAACTGATGCAATATCTAAATAATTGGTTTGAGTGAAGCGAAACCTAACGCATTTGTTGGGTTGAGGTACGAAACCCAATCTGCATTGCTATATCTTAGCGAAATATCGCAAATATTTGATACGCCAACCATCCTAACGCCACTCCTAACCAAGAAGTTCCAAGCAAGATTAGAAATCTGTGAAAGTAGCTGAAGGACTTGAGTAAAGAAGCAGAAATCGTATCCTCATCTCTCTGAGCAAGCGCACAAGACAAAACTAAAGTCAAAGCCGAAGTCCAAGCCCAACCTTCAGCCAAATTCGAAGGTAATGATAAGAAGAAGCCTAAAACTGCATAGATTAACAACCATATTGTCAGCCAACTCCAAGAAATATTTCTTTGTTTTTTCGGCGGCAAACTAACCGTAACAGTGCGATTCGCCACTTCCAACAACTTCAACCATTCCTGCATCGATTGAGGACGGTTTTTCGCCTCCAACTCCATCCCCTTGAGAATAGCCCGATTTAACTCATCGCTGATATTAGCAAGTTGGTTAGGTTTAATCAATCGGAAATTATTCAACTTTCGCTCTAAAGAAGATGTCGGACATTGACCAGTCACCGCATAATATAGAGAAGCTGCCAAACAGTAAATATCAAGAGTTGGTTCCCGATTTCCCATCATCTGTTCGTAAGGCGCAAAAGCGTAATTTCCAAAATGCTTGGAACTTTCGACAGTTTGCAGAATTTCCCCAGCAATGCCAAAATCAATCAGCACCGCTTTACCGTTTCTCTGCACCATGATGTTACCAGGGTGAGCATCCCGATGCACCAGTTTCGCTTGATGCACTACCGTCAAAGCTTTCCCTATTTGTCGCACATACTCCACCGCTTCTGTTGGAGGTAACGCCCCTCGCCGCTGCACCAAATCAAACAAACTTTCCCCTGATACAAAATCCATTACCAGGCAATATATCCCCCCCTCTTCAAACAAATCCCTGACGCGCACGATATTAGAATGCTGCTGTTCAGAAAGTTTTTCCAGTCGCCGCCCCTCCTCGACGAATCGCTGCAAATATTTCGGGTATTCCGGGTCATTTTTCAGCCTTTCGTTTGGTGTTTTAATCACCATTAGCTGTTGTAGCAGAGTGTGTCGTGCTTGATAAGTAATTCCGAAACCGCCTTCTCCCAGGATTTTCTCGATAATATACTTACCATTCTGCAACCGCTGTCCTGCTGCCCAAACCATGTCGCGTTTTCCAGACACTTGGGTTTATTTTGACACAAGTATGCTAAGGAGGCTATCTTCTTCCTTCTTCCTTCGCGTCCTTTGCGTCTTCGCGGTTCATTAAATTAGGTAATGTTAGAGTGAGAAGGGTAGGCAGATAAAAACTGATACCGCCACGGGGTAAGGGCAGGCAAGATGCCCACCCCACAAGAATTTATGTTGTATATTCGGCGTTAATTTTCACGTAGTCGTAACTCAAATCGCAGCCCCAAGCTTTACCAGAACCTGAACCGTTGCCAATACTTACTGCGATTAAAACAGTATCTTCTTTTAAGTAAGCACCCGCTGCGGCTGTTTTCAAATAATTACTCGCCGCTTTCCGATCAAAAGGCAATGGTTGTCCGTTTTCCATTAATAAGAAATCGCCCAATTGAATTCGCAAATCTTGTTGGTCGAAATGCACGCCCGCCCTTCCTGCTGCTGCTGCAATTCGTCCCCAATTCGGATCGCGTCCAAATACTGCTGATTTTGCTAATGAAGATCCGGCAATTGTTCTGGCAACTTTGCGCGCGTCTTCGTCTGTATGTGCGCCGCTTACTTGCACTTCTATTAAACAAGTTGCACCTTCGCCGTCGCGGGCGATCGCTTTCGCCAAATACTGGCATACTTCTGTCAGCATCGCCTCCAATTTCTCCGCATCCGCCCCCATTTCGGTAATCGCCGGGGTGCGAGATTGCCCATTTGCCAATGCAATCAAAGTATCGTTGGTACTCGTATCCCCATCAACGGTAATTTGATTGAAGCTTTTATCCGCCGCCCGACTTAACATTTCCTGCCACAGGGAAGTCGAAACCGCTGCATCGCAAGTTACAAATGACAACATCGTCGCCATATTCGGATGAATCATCCCAGAACCTTTGGCGATTCCGCCCATTCGTACGGGACGCCCGTCTATCATCGTTTCTAGGGCAATCGATTTGGGGACTAAATCTGTTGTAATAATCGCCCCTGCTGCTGCATCGCCCCCCGTTTCCGACGCCGCTGCGACTAATTTGGGAATACCTGCCCGCAGGGCATCCATTTTAATTCGCTGTCCGATCACGCCCGTAGACGCCAGCAGAATTGATTCTGGGGGAATATTCAATGCCTCTGCTAATAACTGGGCGCTTTCTAACGCATCTGCCCACCCTTGATCCCCGGTGGCGGCGTTTGCTTGTCCCGCATTGCACAGGATGGCGCGGGCGCTGTGCTTCGCTTGCAGGCGCTGGCGACAGTAGTCTACGCAAGCGGCGCGCACAACTGAGGTGGTAAAGACTCCCGCTGCGATTGCTTCCACATCCGACACAATTAACGCTAAATCCGGCAATCCCGAAGGTTTCAATCCTGCCGTAATTCCCGCCGCCCGATATCCGCGAGGTGCCGTCACGCTACCGCTAATTACCTGCCAGTCTGCCATCGTTTTTCCCTACAACCTTTAGCAGGCAGATTATACCAATTGGTAATTGCTAATTGCTAATTGCTAATTGGCAGCTTGGAAGCTTGCGGGCGAAGCATTTTGACTACTACCTATGAGCCATTAGCCATTAGCCATTAGCCATTAGCCATTAGCCATTAGCCAAATAGCCAAAAAAAAAGGGGAGTCGCTTGGACGACTCTCCTGATCATCAGGGTGCATCTACTTAACAAAATATAGCACCTTAGGGATGAGGGGTGTCACCCCCTATTTAAAAAGTTTTCATGAACAAACTATTAAGTTATGATGAAAACTGATGAAATAAGTATTTATACATAAAAATTGGTAGGGAGAAGTACCATCCGCTCTCCCTACCACCATATACGCCGATCCGAATAGGGGATCGACATGATATTCTTGTCCTGGGTTAACCGTTGAGCTTTTGAGCCAACAACTGGTTAGTTAACTTGGGATCGGCTCTGCCTTCGGTTTTCTTCATCACCTGTCCGACGAAGAATCCCAAAAGCTTGGTTTTACCGTTGCGGTACTGTTCCAGTTCTTTGGGATTGGCTGCGATAATTTCATCGATGATGGGTTCTAGCGCCGAAGAGTCAATCGGACGTGGTAGCTTATCGACTGAAATATCCCCTGAAAGCAACTTCGGCAGAGACTCTTTGACAATTTTGCCGGTGAGTTCTCCCGTTTCAATCAGGGAAACTAGCTCAGCTAAACTGGAAGGTTTAAAGGCGAGATCCGCGATACTGAGTTTGTTGGCATTGAGATATGCGGCGATATCTCCCATCACCCAGTTAGCCGCTTGTTTGGTATTCGCACCTCCTGCAACGGTGGCTTCAAAATATTCTGCCACCGAGCGATCGTCGGTTAATACCCGCGCATCGTAAGCGGAAAGTCCCAATTCGGTTTCGTAGCGATGGCGCTTCTGCGCTGGAAGTTCTGGCAGTTCAGACTTCCATTGCTGGAGCGTTTCGGCAGATACTTGAATTGGCGTTAAGTCGGGTTCCGGGAAATAGCGGTAATCGCTAGAACCTTCCTTACTCCGCATACTTACAGTGCGTTGGCTACCTTCTTCCCAGAGTCGGGTTTCTTGGACGATTCTTTCCCCAGCTTCAATCGCTTCAATTTGGCGCTCGATTTCGTATTCAATTGCTTTTTGGATGGCAGAGAAGGAGTTCATGTTTTTGATTTCTACCTTCGTGCCAAATTCCTTTTGTCCTACCGGACGCACGGAGATATTGACGTCGCAGCGGAGGGAACCTTCTTGCATGTTGCCATCGCTGACGCCGAGATAGCGCATAATGCGCCGCAATTCTTGGGCATATTCGGCGGCTTCCGTACCGGAGCGGATATCGGGTTCGGATACAATTTCTACCAGAGGTACGCCCGTGCGGTTGTAGTCTACCAGGGAGTGAGTGGATCCGGCTAGGCGATCGCTTCCCGCGTGTACGAGTTTCCCCGCATCTTCTTCCATATGCAGGCGGGTAATGCCAATCCGCTTGCGAATCGGATTGCCATTTTCATCTACTAACTCTATTTCCAGCCAACCATGCTGAGCAATCGGCAAATCGTACTGGGAAATTTGATAGTTTTTCGGCAAATCCGGGTAAAAATATTGTTTCCGGTCGAATTTGCTGTATGGCGCAATTTCGCAATTCAGGGCTAAACCCGCTTTAACGGCATACTCTAGCACCTTTTGATTGAGTACCGGCAACACCCCAGGCATTCCCATACAGATGGGACAGACATTGGTGTTGGGGGGCGAATCGAATTCTGTGGAACAGTTACAGAATATTTTGGTTGCGGTACTGAGTTGACAGTGGGTTTCTAAACCGATGACGGCTTCGTATTGGGTTTTAACCGGAGCGGCTGTAGTCATAATGCTTAATGATAGCATCCGAAGCTTGGATTATATCTTACGGGCAGGGAGAGTCAGGGCTGCACGAGGGTTTTTTCGGACATAAAATCCTAAATGATTGGCAACGGGACGCTCGCGCATCGGTAACTTAGTATGAATCGGTGAATTTAATACGCGGACGCCCGAGCGATCCCTGATAACCATTGTAGTAGAACCGCCCCCATCCAAATTTAGCGCCGTCTCAGCACCCAAATTGACGATTATCTCGCTCAGTTCGGCTAAAGTTACCCCTTCGCTGTAATGGGGTTGCTTGCCATCTACCGCAATTAGCCATAATTTTTTGCCGACCGCCACCGCCACGCGCGCATAAGGTTTTTTAGCATCACTCGCATCTGATTTTACTGCCTTGCCCCCACTTACCAACATATCAATCCCTGCTACACCCTGAAGCGTACCATCAGGACAACGCCCACTTTCAATAATTTGGGCGCGATTGTTAGTATCAAAGCATAATACAGGCCACCCCGCTCTGGGGGGAGAGTAGACAAATCCCTGGGAAATTGCTTGTCCTATTACGTTAATTTTATCTCCACTATGGGGATAAAAATCCCAGGGGTGTTCTTCGCGAAAAGGGCCAAAATAATTGGCGTTGATCGCCAGTTGCAATTGGAATTTTTTGACAAATTCAGAAGTAGTCATAGCCCGAATTTCTCCGGATTGTGGCATTGGGTTTCCCGGCGTTACTAAAATGCCAACTTCTGGCGCATTTAAGTCAATCGTGACGATGTGAAGCATATAAGGACGGGGCGTCGAACGCGCTTCTCTTTGATAGATAATTCCTGGAAATAAAGTTGTTTTTAAATCCGTGCGGGCTGGACGAAGTAAGTAAAGATACCCATAAAATAGGAAGGGTAATATTAACATGCCAAAAACTAATGCAACTAGCCAACGTTTTGTGGAATGGGTCATGGGTAATTGGTAATTGGTAATTGTGTAGGGACGGGTTTTACCAACTATCTATATCAATCAGCGACAATGGTTATCAACCCGCCCCGGTTAGCTGGGTTAAAATGAATTCAGCAGACCGATGTGTAGGGGCGGGTTTTACCAACTATCTATACCAATCAGCGACAATGATTATAAACCCGCCCTGGTTATGTGTGAGATGGAGATTATGAGAAGCGATCGCTCCTACAATTTTACCAATAGAGACTTGCGAAACCGCTCGTTTAAAGGTCGCGACCTTAAAGGGGCAAACTTCAGCGGAGCGGATATTCGCGGGTGCGATTTCAGTTATGCAATACTTGCAGGAGCCAATTTTGAGCGGGTGCGGACTGGAATGACTTTTAGACGGGTGATACTTGGGGGAATAATTGCTCTTGTCACCATCATTTTAACCGCTAATGCTGTGATTTGCACCGTATTTCCTTCCCTGGGAGAACCTGTAGGAGGAAAAAATTGGTCATACATCGTCGCTTTGATAGTAAGCTTGGGTATTTCTGGAGCAGGTTCGGGGATAATCAATGTGATTATACCCCATTTTTCCAAATTAACTTTTGTCTTATCGGCAACTGCATCCGGTGCTTTTATTGGGTTTGTTTATGCCGGATTGGCTGCCGATAAAAATCCCCAAATAGCAATATTAGGTGCAACAATCGGCGGGTTATTGATGGCATTTTCCAGAGGGAGGTTTCCCACTCGAATTGTAGCCATTGCAGTTGCAAGCGCGGGTGCGGTAACGGGATATGGATTAGCCTTTTGGCTATGGGCAGTTGCGCTTTCTTACCTAACCGGAAAACAATTAGTTTGGGGAATTGGCTTGACTATGCTCTCGCTAACTTACCTGGCGTTGACATTTAACTCGCTGGTTTTAACTTTCAAAGGCATCAAAAAATATGCGGGAACGTCTTTTATCAATGCCGATTTAACCAATGCTGTCTTTGAATCTGCCACATTGAAAAATACAGATTGTTCAGGTACAATGGTTATCAAAGACAACATATAGGTGCTGCATCGTTGATTTCAACTATCTAGCACCCGGATGAGCCGAGGATTTATTAAGATTCCAACGTTCGGCTAACCAATAAAAAAATAAGATTCCGACCAAATTAGCCGCTAAGTCAGTTAAGTCGAAACTTCTGTTAGGTGAAAGTCGCTGAAGTAGTTCATCTACAATCGAACAAATTACAACTAAACTTGGAGCCAGTGGCAGGCTAAGATTTAAACAGTTAATCCGCCGCTTGTTAAGCGCTAGATGACCGAAGAAAGCCGCCAATCCTACTAAAACAAAATGCCCGATTGTATCGTAAAATGGAATAACCGACGATTTGACTGGGAGAATTTTTAAATAAGCCGAAGCAGAAATACTCATCAAGATACCAAAGTAAAACCAAAAAGCAAACACCCAGCCTTTGTTGGAAGATTTCATCTGGTAATTCCTCAATTTTAGTCCAAACGACTGCTACAGGCGAGCTAAATAAACCTTTTCGCCTGCTGTCTGAAGTAGAGGCACGGCAGGCAACCAATATTGTTAATGAGTGCAAAAATGGTTGATGCCGTGCCTGGGGCACGGCGGGCAACCAATGTTGTTAATGAGTGCAAAAATGGTTGATGCCGTGCCTGGGGCACGGCGGGCAACCAATG
>NZ_BLAY01000197.1 GCF_020521235.1 Microseira wollei NIES-4236
GACTTTGGCGCCAAATACCCACCCCACAAGAAAAATTAATCATTAATCTCTTGTGGGATGGGCGACTTTGGCGCCAAATACCCACCCCACAAGAAAAATTAATCATTAATCTCTTGTGGGATGGGCGTCTCGCCCGTCCGGAGATTTTAGGTGCAAGATCTGAATTTACTCCAATGCCTGACAGTAGGTTCGCGGTGTGCTCCTCTACTCCCGCCGGTGGTATATATGCTCGAGCAAAATTGTTATAACTGGTGATTAATTGGGAGCGTCAGCATTTGGGCGTATGACTCTAGACAACATAGAAGCGGGACTTCATACCGAGCGGGACTTCCTAGCTGCAGTTCTAGACCAAATTGGTGTCTTGGTCGTCGTTATTGACCTGAAGGGGAAAATTGTTCGTTTCAACAGTGCTTGCGAGGCAACAACTGGGTACTCTTTTGAAGAGGTACTGGGCAAGTCTTGTTGGGATTTGTGCTTAATTCCAGAACCAGTGGAGGCAGTTACAGGAGTGTTGGAACAGCACAGAGAGTTTCCCAAGCAGTGGGAAAATTATTGGGTCGCCAAGGATGGCACTCTGCGACTGATTGCCTGGTCTAATAACGCCTTAGTTAACTCTTCTGGCGCTGTGGAGTATATCGTCAGCACGGGGATTGATATTACCGAACGCAGACAGGCAGAAACGGCAATGCGAGATAGCGAGGAACGACTGCGCCTAGCTTTGGATGCTGCGGACATGGGAATCTGGGATTGGAATATTTTAACCGGGGCGACCAGTTGGTCGCCGAACTTGGAACAGATTTATGGTATTAAGCTTGACAGCTGTGAGGGGAGTTACGAAGAATTTTTGGGGATTGTGTACGAGCAAGACCGCGCCAGGGTCACCGATGCCATCCGCGCTTGTCTGGAGGAAAAACAAGACTATGACGTTGAATTCCGCGTGGTTGCGTCTAATGGTGACATCCGTTGGGTGAGGAGCAGAGGTCGAGTTGTTTACGACGAAACTGGCGCACCCGTCCGCATGGCTGGGGTAGACTTGGATATTAGCAATCGCCAGCAAGCAGCAGCAGCATTACAAGCAAGCGAGCGTTTTATTCAAAGTATTGCCGATGCAGTTCCAGGCATTATTTATATTTACGACATTATCGAAAACCGCAATATCTATTGCAATCACCAGGCGAGTGTGGTTTTGGGCTATACATTCGCAGAAATTCAACAGCTAGGAGCGGCATTTTTCTCGACGGTGATGCATCCCGACGATCTGGCGAATATACAGGCAATGTTGCAAAAATTTGCCACAACAAAAGATGGGGAAGTCATTGAAACCGAGTACCGCATTAGACAAAAAAATGGTGAATGGCGCTGGTTTTTGAGTCGGGATACTGTTTTTTTGCGAAATTCTGACGGTTCGCCCCAGCAAATTCTCGGTACCGCTTGCGATATTACCTCGCGCAAACAAACTGAAGCGGCGCTGCGCAAAAGTGAAAACCTTTATCGCACTCTGGCGCAAAACTTTCCTAACGGGATCGTTCTGTTGTTTGACTCCAACCTGCGCTACTCGCTCGCCGAAGGGCAGGGATTACCGCTGGTTGGTCTTGACAAAGAAACTATGGAAGGAAAAACGATTTGGGAAGTTTTTCCACCGGAAATTTGTGAAGAACTAGAGCCAATTTATCGTTCAGTTCTTGTTGGCGAAGAGATCGCTTGGGAAATGTCGTTTCGCAATCGGATCGGCTACGTGCAGGCGCTGCCGGTAAAAAACGAGCAAGGCGAAATTTTTGCCGGGATGATGGTAGTGCAAGATATTACCGAGCGCAAAGAAGCCGAAAATTTACAAACGCAATTGATTGTTTCTTTACGGGAAAGCGAAGATCGATTTCGCTGTTTAATTGACCAAGCTAGAGATGGAATTTTTGTTATTGATTTAGAAGGGTGGTTTGTTGAAGTCAACCAGCGATCCTGTCAAGATTTAGGATATACTTATGCGGAACTGCTAACTTTAGGACTTTGGGACCTCGACCCGAATTGGTCTGAGAAAAGATTTGCCCAATTATTCAAGCAGCAGAGGGATCTCAGAGGCGATGATACCTTTGAAGCTGCGATCAAACGCAAGGATGGTTCGACTTTTCCAGTGGAAATCCGCGTAGGATTGTTAGAGTGGAACCATGAGCAATATATGCTCGCTTTGGTGCGGGATATTACTAAGCGCAAGCGAGCTGAACAGGTACAAACTGGATTAATTGAGTTTCTCCAAGAAAGCGATGAGCGCTTTCGTCAGATGGCAGAAAACATCCGCGATATTTTCTGGATGCGCCAGGTAAATCCGCCCCAATTACTCTACATTAGTCCGGCTTACGAAGAAATTTGGGGTCGCAGTTGTACGAGTTTATACCAGGATCCTAACTCGTTTCTCGATGCCGTGCATCCAGAGGATCGCCCTCGCGTCGAGGCTGCCTTCGCTCGACAAATCCAAGGCCACCAGACAGATGATGAGTATAAAATAGTACATGAAACCGGAGCGATTCGCTGGGTTCACGACCGCGGCTTTCCGATTCGGAATCAGTTAGGAGAAGTATACAGAATAACAGGAATAGCTGAAGATATTACGGAGCGAAAGTTAGCGCAGATGGCGCTGCAACAGGCGAAAGAAGAGCTAGAAATGCGAGTCGCGGAACGCACGGCAGCATTATTGATCGCCAACCACGATCTGGAACAGGAAATTATCGATCGCAGGCAGGCAGAATTAGCGCTGGCAAAGAGTCAGCAAGAATTAGAATTGTTTTTCTCCCAATCCTTGGATGGTTTCTTTTTTATGATGCTAGAGGAACCAGTGGGTTGGGATGACACGGTTGATAAAGAAAAAGTCTTGGATTATGTCTTTTCTCACCAGCGGATGACAAAAATCAACGATGCCATGCTGGCTCAATACGGCGCTACAATAGAGCAGTTTCTAGGGCTGACTCCCAAGGATTTGTTTGCCCACGATCTAGATTATGGCAGACAGGTATGGAAGCAATTTTTTGATCTGGGAAGACTGCACGTTGAAACTAACGAGCGCAAGTTGGACGGGACGCCAATTTGGATTGAGGGAGATTATATTTGTCTTTACGACCAAAGTGGCAGGATTGTCGGACATTTTGGCGTCCAGCGGGATATCAGCGATCGCAAACTAGCGCAGCAGGCGCTGCAAGAAAGCGAGGAACGATTCCGGCAATTAGCGGAAAATATCGAGAGCGTTTTCTGGATGACCGATCCCAACAAGAATCAGATGATTTACGTTTCTCCCGCCTATGAAAAAATTTGGGGCAGAACTTGTGCCGCATTATACGCCACGCCTAAATCTTTTCTAGATGCGATTCATCCGGAAGACCGATCTCGCGTCGTTGCTGCTATGCCCAAACAAGTTAAAGGCGAGTATGACGAAGAGTATCGGATTATTCAACCCGATGGGTCGATCCGCTGGATACGCGATCGCGCGTTTCCCGTGCGCGATCGCAGCGGGAAAGTATACCGCGTTACCGGGATTGCCGAGGATATCAGCGATCGCAAGATGGCAGAGCAAGCGCTGCAAGAAAGCCAAAAACGATATACCCTAGCAGTGAGCGCCGGAAAAGTCGGCGTTTGGGATTGGAACCTGGAAACCAACGAAATTTATGTCGATCCCTTCTTAAAAGCGATTCTGGGGTATGCAGACAGCGAAATCCCAAACCATCTCGACCATTGGGGCAAGTTGGTGCATCCCGACGACGGCGAACAGGTGATGGTGGTGGCGGATGCCTACCTGCAAGGATTGACTAAGGAATACAGCGTCGAACACCGGATGCTGCACAAAGATGGTAGCATCCGCTGGTTTCTCGCTCGCGGCACGGCAATTCGAGATGCATCGGGTAAGGCGTATCGCATGATAGGGACAGATACCGATATTACCGATCGCAAATTGGCAGAAGCAGCGTTGCGGAAAAGCGAGGAACGGTTTAGATCTTTAGTCGTCAACGTACCGGGGGCAATTTATCGCTCCACTGGCGATTCTCACCGGACAATGGAGTATATTAGCGATGCCATCGCCAATATTTCTCACTACCCCGCAAAGGACTTTATTGGCGGCGTTGCACAGTCAAGGGATGATTCTTGTGGGGTGGGCATCTTGCCCGCCCGGATAATTCCAGAGACGGGCGAGACGCCCATCCCACAAAACAAGACGGGCGAGACGCCCATCCCACAAAACGAGACGGGCAAGACGCCCATCCCACAAAACAAGACGGGCGAGACGCCCATCCCACAAAACAAGACGGGCGAGACGCCCATCCCACAAAACAATCAAAATCATCCCGCCAATATGCAACGCCTGATTGGCAACCGAGTTCGTACATTTACCAGTATTATCCATCCCCAAGACATTCCACTGGTCGAAACTTCGGTGCCAGACGCGGTAGCTCTTAAGAAATCATTTCAGCTCGAATACCGCATTGTGCAACCCGATGGTAGCATCCGATGGGTAGCCGATCGAGGTCAAGCCAAGTACGGCGAGGGGGGGGAAGTTTTGTGGATCGATGGGGTAATTTTTGATATCAGCGATCGCAAACAAGCCGAAGAAGAAATTCGTAACGCTTTGGCTAAAGAAAAAGAACTCAGCGAACTCAAAACCCGCTTTATTACAATGGCCTCCCACGAGTTTCGCACGCCCCTTAGCACCATTTTATCTTCTGCGGATTTACTCGAATATTATGTCGAAGAGAACTCAACCGAAAAACAACTCGAACATATCCAGCGAATTCAAACCGCTTGCTTGAATATGACTCAGCTATTGAACGATGTTTTAGTAATTGGCAGGGCAGAAGCCGGAAAACTAGAGTTTAAACCATCACCGATTAATTTGGTGGAATTTTGCCGCGATTTCGTCGAAGAAATGCAACTTAGTGCTGGCTATCAGCACAGGATTACCTTTGAACTGACCCCAGACCGATTACCCAAGACCGAATTTATACCTGGCCTGGATGAAAAACTGCTGCGATACATTCTGAACAACCTGGTCTCGAATGCGATAAAATATTCCCCATATGGGGGAAATGTTTCTCTGAGGCTATATTATCAAGATAGCCATGCCATCTTGCAGGTAGAAGATGAGGGAATAGGCATTCCCCCAGAAGACGAAGACCACTTATTTGAACCTTTCTATCGGGGTAAAAATGTTGAGAATATCTCTGGAACGGGATTAGGATTAGCAATTGTTAAAAGAGCGGTGGACTTACACGGTGGACAGATCGCTTTTAAGAGTAAAATTTCTAGGGGGACTACATTTATTGTCACGCTGCCTTTGCCAAGTAATTGTTAATTGTTAATCACCCATGACCCATGAATCAAACAATTTTAGTAATTGAAGATGAGACAACCGTCGGTCTTAACATTAAAGAAATCCTGGAATCGGGAGGATTCGATGCGATTGTTGCAGCAGACGGCAAAATGGGGATTCAAATGGCAAAAGAACAATTGCCCGATTTAATTGTTTGCGATATTATGATGCCGGATATGGATGGATACGGGGTGCTGACAGCGTTGCGCCAAGATGGGGCAACGGCAACGATTCCATTCATATTTTTGACGGCAAAAACCACCCGCGATGATCTGCGTCAAGGGATGAATTTAGGGGCGGATGATTATCTGACTAAACCGTTTAGAAGAAAAGAATTGTTGGAGGCGATCGCTTCCCGACTCGCCAAACAAACCAACGTTAAACAACTGCAACAAAAAATCGAAGAACTACAACAACTAGAGCGGCAAAAAGATGAGCTGATTTCGACTGTGAGCCACGATTTGAGAGCGCCGCTTGCTAATATAAAATTAATCGCCGAAACTTTAAGAATTATCGAGCCAAATCCACAGCAACAAAAGCAGTATCTGGATATATTAGAAACCGTCTGCGACCAAGGAAACGATTTAATTAATAACCTCTTGAATTGGCGAAAGTTAGAAGCCGCAGAATATCCACTTGACTATGAAAATATTAACCTGGAATACTGGTTGACAGGACTGCTAGAACCCTTTGAAATTCGCACCCGCGATCGCCAGCAAATATTCAAAATTAAAATCCCACCCAACTTGCCACATTTCACAGTCGATACAACTAGCTTAAAGCGGATTTTAACAGAACTACTCAACAATGCCTGCAAGTATACATGCTCTGGTGGACAAATCAAATTTCAGGTGATTTATCAACCCGCTTCCTCCCCGACAAATCCTGCCGTAACTACTTTTATTATCGCCAATGAAGCTGAAATTACAGAAACAGATATTCCCCATATTTTTGAAAAATTTTATCGAGGGACTCACAAAAATGCCCAGTTGCAAAGCGGCACTGGGTTAGGATTAGCCATTGTGCAGCAGCTTGTGGAAAAACTCCAAGGAACAATTCAAGCAGAAAGTAGCAGCGGATGGACAAGATTTACGGTTAAATTACCCTGTGTGGGAATTTAAGATTGTAGATTGCAGATGGCAGATTGCCAATTCAAATTAAATCTGAAATCTGCAATCTGAAATCTAAAATCTGAAATTATCTTATTCCAGCGGTTTAAACTGATAGCCATTTTTAGTAGGTTTCACCACAACTAATTGAACCGCAGCTTCTCGATCGCCTGTAGGACGAAAACTGACAATTCCCGTAGATCCTATTACCGAAAAATTCGATGCGGAAAGCGATCGCTGCACGCCGTTGCGAGTCGGATTGTGGCGAATTGCAGCAATTAAAGCTTGGGTAGCATCGTAAGTAAGTGCGGTGCGCCAATTCACGCTAACTCGCTCGGACGGCAATAAATTATTATCTATATTCTTACCATTATTTAAAGTTTGGTCTGTGGAATTTTTCCCCCAAAGTTGCATTGCTTTAGCGCGAAATTGTTGCCCCCTTTCCCCTACAAGACTGCCAGGAACTGCTAGCACCATTCCCTCCGCATCTTCCCCAGCAATTTCCAGAGTTTTAGTCAGATAAAAACCATCTCCCGCCAGCATATTTAAGCGGCGACGGTTAACATAAACCACTTGAAGCGCGCGGTCTAAAACATCGTTAGAAGGCAGCAATACAATCGCATCTGCGCCATGTTTTATAGCGCTTTCAACGCTTTTTCTGGCATGAAAATCAGGGCGGGATAAATCAAATTCAACGATTACTTTACCGCCACCTCGATAGAACAAAGCATCTTTAAATTCATTTTTAATCGATTGACTATAAACGCTGTTTCCGTTGTAAAAAACAACGGCTTTTTGCTTGTTTAACTGATTTGACATATAATTCGAAAGCGCCCTGGCTGCGTAGCGATCGCTTGGCATGATCCGAAACACATAGCGTCCCAATTCCGACAGTTGAATCGCCGAACTTACAGGGGCAATGGCAACTAATTCCCCGGATTGATAAATTGCTCCGGCGGCTAAAGTCGTATCGCTGATTCCGTGTCCCACCACGCCCAAAATTTCTGGGTTTTTAACTAATTCTTGCGCCAGGGATTTGGCTATTATGGGGCGGTTATCATCGTTGGCAATTGCCACTTTTAAAGGCACGCCATTAATCCCGCCAGCCGCATTAATTTCATCTTGCGCTTGGGCAATTCCCCGCAACATTTCATTGGCAGAATCGGGAGTAATTCCCAGGGGGACGGCGGCTGCGATCGCATAAGATTTCCCATTACCAATCCGCGCATTATTCAAATAAATTAAAGTTTCTGGGTCGGTAATATCCGCACTGCGGACAGCTTCAAAAGCCTTGATTGCTTGCTTGTAATCGCCAGTTCTGATGAAATCCGCGCCTTCTTGTTTGGCGGGATTATCCGATCCAAACGCTAAAATTCGGTCGCCGAAGCTAATCCGTTGAGCAGCACTGCTATCAGTTTCGGGAGTAGAAATAATATTGGTTTCTGGGATTTTTGCGGGAGGCTGTACGCTTGTTGTCCAGAAAAAGAAAGCAATCGCAGCAGAAGCGATCGCTCCCCCCGCCAACAACAATTTTCGCTCAGGCTGGCGGTGGCGCAGTCTATCAACAGGTGGTGCATCGATCCAAGTAGAATCGACAGTTTGAGAAAGCATTTGCAGCGCCTGTAAAACTTCGGTCGCCGACTGATAGCGCTCGCCAAAATAACAGCGCACCATTTTATCTAAAATAGCCGCCAACCCGTCGCTCACCTTTGCTGCATCGCGCCAGATAATCTCAGAAGTATGTTTATCGTAGGGCAGATCGCCAGGATTGATTCCCGTCAAAGCCTTAATTGCGATTGCCCCCAATGCATAAATATCGCTATTAAAGTGAGGTTGACCTGCCAATTGTTCTCTCGGCATATAACCTTGAGTTCCGATAGCTACTGTCATCGCCGTGCGCTCGCACATCGCCTCGGTAGGAACATCGGTTATCTCATCGGTTATCTGATTTCCAATATCCTTCACCGCCCCAAAATCGATCAAAACTAATTTGCCATCCGAGGCGCGACGAATCAAATTGCTGGGCTTGATATCGCGATGAATTACCCCTTCCCCGTGTACAAATTCCAGAATTTTCAGCACATCTTGCAGCAAGTTTATAACATAAGCTTCCGATTGTTTTTGACCAGGCGGTAGTTCAGAGGACAAAGAATGCCCTTCGATCAACTCTTGCACCAAGTAAAATTCTTCATTCTCTTCAAAGTAAGCCAACAATCGGGGAATTTGGTCGTGTTTGCCCAGTCTTTCGAGGGTTTGCCCCTCAGTATGGAAAAGTCGCCGCGCCACGGGCAAAACCGCCGGATTTGGCTTTGCAGGTTTAAATTGCTTCACAACGCATCGGGGATTACCGGGGCGCTGCATATCTTCTGCCACATAAGTTTGGCTGAACCCCCCCGCACCTAAAATTTCGATAACCTTATAGCGTGAACCTAAAATTTGTTCGATCATGATGTTTTTATTGTGCATCTGTCGGGTATAGGATGTGGGGTGTCGCCGATCGTAAATTTTGCACCATTGGCAGTAAAAAAACTTCGCCCGAAAGGGCGGTTTATGTCAGTGTATCTGTATCAGGACTTACGCAGGACGAGGCCAGAAATCCGGTTTCGACCGTCGTTCGCGCCAGCTAGGGTATGCATATCTCTGGTTGCCAAACCAACTATTTTTCATAGAAACCGGGAATATGGGCGTAAGTCCTATGTATAAATAAAACAAGTATAAAAATTTTCTTCCCCAGTTTGTATTTTATGAAAATAAATCAACGCCATGCATGGCCTAGTACAGTTGAAGAAGCAATCCCGATTCAGCAGCAACTCGCAGGTGAAGTGATAACCTGTGACCAATTGGGGGCGGTGCAGCATGTCGCTGGGGTGGATGTAGGATTTGAGGAAAATGGCACGATAACGCGGGCGGCGGTGGCGGTGTTAAGTTTTCCCCAATTGGAGTTGAAGGAATATGCGATCGCCAATCGTCCCACCACCTTCCCTTACATCCCCGGATTTCTTTCATTCCGAGAAGTTCCCACCGTCATCGACGCCTTGGAAAAACTCACCCTCACTCCCGATTTAATCTTATGCGACGGTCAAGGCATCGCCCATCCCCGCCGCTTTGGCATTGCCTGCCATTTAGGAGTTTTGATCGATTTTCCCACCATTGGAGTCGCCAAATCATTGCTAATTGGCAAGCACGAAACGTTACCAGACGCAAGGGGAAGTTGGAAACCTTTAATAGATCAAAGCGAGACAATAGGGGCGATTTTGCGGACTCGCACCGGAGTCAAACCCATTTACATTTCCAGCGGACATCGCATCAGTTTGCCTACTGCTATTGATTATGTGATGCAATGCACGCCCAAATATCGCTTACCAGAAACCACTCGTTGGGCTGATAAAATAGCATCAAAGAGGGGAAAATGGCCTTGACTTCAAACGGTCGAATGAATCAAAATGTCTAAAGAATTATCCGAAATCAAGAGATTAGCAGATGAGCTTTCACCCGATGAGCAATTACAGCTAATTTCTTACTTAGTTCAAAGACTTAGAAATTGCGACATCAAACGCAAACCCCGTCGCAATGTCATGGAATTTGCCGGAGTCGCCCCCAATCTGCTAGGAGGTATGGATGCTCAAGAATACGTGAACCGTATTAGGCGGGGTGAGTTTCCAGAACTTGAAATCCAACAAAAGGAATCGGAGAAACAAGAGTGACGATTGCAGATAGCTTACAAGGTGTGAGTCGGCTGTTTTTAGACAGCGCAACCGTTATTTACTTTGTTGAAAGAAACCCTCAATACTTTGACCTGGCTAGAGCATTTTTCGAGCGGATTAACGAAGGAACCCTAATAGGTGTTGCTTCACCCGTGACTTTAGCTGAGTGTTTAGTGCGTCCCTACAGCTTGGGGCAAATAGAATTTCAACGCTACTTCATTGATTTACTTACGAACAGTGCAAATATTGAATTTGTGCCAATTGCTAGCCAATACCTAGCAATCCAAGCGGAGCAAATTCGAGCTAGATACAATCTTCAATTACCTGACGCTTTTCAGATTGCTGTCGCCTTAGCAGCCAATTGTGAAGCATTTCTAACCAATGATGTAATACTTAGACGGGTGACAGAATTGCGCGTGTTGGTGTTAGATGAATTGGATGTTGCCTAGTAAAAAAAATATTGGGATCGCTACGCAAGCCGACATATTCTTAGCGTCCGTTGTGTTATACTCAAAAAAATCAATTTTTGTTATCCCTCTTAGGGTAGATCGCAGATGCCAGATCCCCGATTTCTCTAAGAAGTTGGGGATCTGGGATCTAGCCAGTGGGTGCTTAAGTTTAACTACCCCCACCTGCCACTGCAATAATTTAGTTATAAATTGGACAAGGAAAAATGAGCGATCTTATCAGTGTTTCCTCGCAAGAAGTAGACTTCAGAAACTGTTACGGCGAAGCCATCCATATTCCCGGTTCGATTCAGCCTCACGGAGTGCTTTTGGTTCTCCTTGAGCCTGAACTTAAAATTATACAGGTTAGTAATAACACCGAGCAATTTTTCGGAATTCCCGCTCACTCGTTAATTAACAAAAAGTTAAACGTTATATTTTCTCAATATCAAATCAGAATTCTCAAACATTGCCTTTCGCAAAAGAATCCGGAGATGTTAAATCCTCTGAGATTCTCAGTAAAAACACGAGATAATACTTTAGTCTTTGATGGCATTGTCCATCGGAACGACGGTGGATTAATTCTGGAACTCGAACCCGCCTTATCTTCACAAAAAAACTCTAATCAGGGGTTTGACTATTTGGTAAAATCCTCGATTTTAAGTATAAAACAAGCTGATAGCGTACAGGAAGTAGCCGAATTGATTGCTAAAGAAGTCAGAAGCATTACCGGATATGACCGAGTCATGGTCTATCGGTTTGAAGCAGATGACAGTGGAGTAGTAATCGCTGAAGATAAAAAAGAAGAACTGGAACCTTACCTAAATTTACATTATCCAGCTATCGACATTCCGCCGCCAGCCAGAAAACTTTATTACAAAAACTGGCTGCGCTTAATCCCCGATCTGAATTACCAGCCTGTTGAAATTATTCCGGCTAATAACCCGCTGACAAATGCCCCTTTAGATTTAAGTTATTCTATCTTCAGAAGCGTTTCTCCTTGCCACGTACAATATTGCAAAAACATGGGAATGTCCGCTTCTATGAGTATTTCTTTAAATCACGAAACAAAATTATGGGGATTAATAGCTTGTCATCATTACTCGCCGAGAAATCTTAATTATCAAATCCGCAAATATTGCGAATTATTGGGACAGATGATGTCGCTTTATATTGTACAAAGACAAGAAGAAGAATCCAAAGCATATCGAAAAACAGTTTTTGAAGTTAACCAAGGATTGCAACAAGAAATTTATGGAAACTCTCAGAATATCGCTGATAAATTAGAGCAAAATAGCAGCAGTTTACTCGAGTTAGTCAATGCCACAGGAGCGGTGGTTTACTTGGGAAATAGTCTAAATTTAATTGGTCAAACTCCCCCAAAAAATAACGTTGTGGATTTGTTGAATTGGCTGAGAAATTCCCAGCGAAAGGAAGTATTTTTTACCAATTCTCTTGCCCAAGTTTATCCCCAAGCCAAAGAATTCAAAGACTCAGCCAGCGGCTTACTCGCGGTTTCTATCTTTATCAATCAGATTTCTTACAACATTCTCTGGTTTAGACCGGAAGTGATTCAAACAGTAAACTGGGGAGGAAATCCCGATAGATCTGTTTTAATTGAAAATGACGGCAGCTTGCGCCTGTCACCCCGGACATCCTTTGAATTGTGGAAAGAAACCGTTCGCTTTAAGTCTTTACCTTGGGAACAAGTTGAAATTGATGCTGCAAGGGAACTGAGGAATGCGCTAATGCTCGCGGTGTTAGAATTTTCTCAGTTAGCATTGCAAGAAGCAGCCGAACAAGCAGAAATAGCCAACCGTGCCAAAAGTCAATTTTTGGCAAAAATGAGCCACGAATTGCGTACACCCCTGAACGCTATCCTTGGTTTTAGCCAATTATTAGTGCGGGAAGATAGCTTATCTCCAGATCAGCTAAAACATTTAGGAATCATCAATCGCAGTGGGGAACACTTGCTGGATTTGATTAACGATGTTTTGGAGATGTCCAAAATTGAAGCAGGCAAGTTAACGCTTAACGAACGCAACTTTGATTTGTATCGACTATTAGACTTAATCCACGAGATGTTGCAACTCAAAGCTAATGGCAAGGGATTGCAATTTATTTTTAACCGGATGCCAGAGGTTCCCCAATATGTGATTTGCGACGAGAGTAAATTACGTCAAGTCCTGATTAATTTATTAGAAAACGCCATCAAATTTACACAGCAAGGGAGCGTGAGTTTGCAAGTAATGGGCGAGGGAAAAGAATCACCTATGACCCAATTAATTCACTTTGAAATTGCCGATACGGGTTTGGGAATTGCTGCGGAAGAACTCAACAGTTTATTTGAACCATTCGTGCAAACAGAAACAGGTCGCAATTCGATGCAGGGGACTGGATTGGGTTTACCGATTAGCCGACAATTTGTGCGGTTAATGGGGGGAGATATCATCGTTAGCAGCACGGTGGGTGAGGGGACAAATTTTACGTTTGATATCAGAGTTCGCCTCGCTCAAGAAACAGACGCGCACGCATCAGCAAATTTCAAACGAGTCATTGGTTTAGCACCGAATCAAGAGTGCGATCGCATCCTAGTTGTGGAAGATGTGCCGGAAAATCGCCAACTGATGGTTCAGCTGCTGAAAAAAGTAGGTTTCAAGGTGCGTTCGGCGGTTAACGGATTAGAAGCGATCGCTATCTGGCAAGATTGGGAACCGCACCTGATTTTGATGGATATGCAAATGCCAGTAATGGATGGGTATGAAGCAACTCAACAAATTAAAGCCAACCCTGAAGGTAAAAATACAACGATTATTGCCTTGACTGCTCACGCTTTCTCAGAAGAACGCTCAGATATTTTAGCAGCGGGGTGCGATGATTTCCTCCCCAAACCCTTCCACGAAGAGATACTATTTGAAAAAATAGCAACTCATCTAGGGGTGCAATATATTTATGAACGGGAACATCCAACTCGCTTACCCCAATTATCAGAACAGCCATTGCAACTAACCAAAAATGACCTCAGCACCATGCCAAAAACCTGGCTGGAAAAACTATATCGTGCGGCAATTACAATGGATGAAAACCTGCTGAGCAATTTGATCGCTCAAATCCCCGCACAGGAAGAAACCCTTGCCAAAACCTTAACCGATTTGGTCGATAACTTCCGTCTGGATATCATCGCCGACTGCGCTCAAGCCAATTTGGAAGAAAATGCTCAATAGTAACCGGGTTGCTTCACAGATATTTCGTTCCCCAACCCAAGATATTGACCAGAAACCGGGTTGCTTCACAGATATTTCGTTCCCCAACCCAAGATCTCTCAAGAAACCCGGTTTCTCCCACAGATCAGAAACCGGGTTGCTTCAGATAATACCTTCGCCAATTTTCTGAAACGCCCACATGCTAAAGCATGGGCAGCGCAAGCGGGCACACAAACTCTCGCCCACCTACGTGGGCTAAAATCCTTGCAGGCTACCAAAGCAGCCAAAGTCTGTGTAGCTACACCCTTAAGGGTGTCGGATGCAAGGCAAAGGTGTTGTTCAGAGATATCTTGAGCAGAAACCCGGTTTCTCCCACAGATCAGAAACCGGGTTTCTTCAGAAATATCTCGTTTGCCAACCCAAGATCTTGAGCAGAAACCCGGTTTCTTCGACAGATCAACCAAAGATCTTGACGAGAAACCGGGTTTTTCTGCGTATCTTAATATATGAACTCAATTAAAAACCTAAGACAATGAACCAACTAACCTTAGAATGGCAAGACGCAGGACAAAAACAAACCCAAACAATTAGCGAGCAACAGGCGAGTAAAAACCCTGGAACCGTTCGCATCGGTCGCGATCCCGTCCGGTGCGATATTGTATTATCCCATCCCACGGTATCGGGACTGCACATCGAAATTTATTTCAACGCTTGGCAACAGCGGTTTTACCTGCGAAACTTGCGAGAAACCAATCCGCCTTGGGTGGATGGTGGGAGACTCAATGTGCCGGAAGTAGCTTTAAACCAGGGTACAACCATTTATTTGGGAGAAACGCAACTCAAAGTGACTGGGGTTTCTATTGTGGAAAGCAACGTTCCGCCAACGGTTTTAGTCTCGCCCCACGCACATAGCACTAACCAGGGACAATTTCCGGCAATACCTCACCGCAATAATGCCACCGTACCCCCTGCGGTTCCCGGAGCGAACCAAACCTATGGTTTGCAGTGTCCCAAATGCCAGCGCATTTCCCCCTACGAACGACTCGATATTGGATGTCCTTGGTGCGGCACTTCCCTAGCGGCGGCAGCAAGTGTTTTAATAGCTCCAAAGCAGTAATTTGGGGGTAAAGTACGATGAGTCCAAAACCCTTGCTAATTTGCCTCAGATGGGAAGATCCCGCCACGGGAGAACGACACGAACCCTTGCTTTCCGTTCCCATTGCTTTGGGACGGGATTTTAAAAGTATGCCAACACAGGCAAACGGACGCCGCGTTTCCCAGTTGGTATTAAACAGCAGTGAAGTGTCTCGCTTCCACGCTTTAATTCACGAAGATCGCGGCGGTTTGGTAATAATTGACCAAAACAGCAGTAACGGCATTTTCGTCAACGGTCAACGCCAAAAGCGAATTACAATTTCTAACGGCGATGTACTGCAAATTGGCCCCTATCAAATCAGCATTGCATTAGCTGCAAGTATCGAAATTCCCAGTATCGGGGAGGACGCGGGGACGGGGAGACTCGGAGACGCGGAGAATTCTTTACTCTCCGCCTCCCCGCCTCCCCGCGTCTTTGCGTCCTCTCCCCCCGCGTCCTCTCAATCTTTCCCTCCATCGGTATTTGAAGCGCAACAAGTTTCGCTGCAAGATTTGCACGCAACGGGGTTACCCGTGGATGAAGCAGATTACGTTGCGGTGGGTGCGGGATTGGGTAGTTTTGCTTGGGTGGATTTGTTAAGAATTCACGGGGCAAAAACGAGTCAAATTGTCGCGTTGGGAATGGATGAAAAACCTTACGGACATTACCAAAAATTGTGCAGAAATTCCCAAATATTTCCCCACGAACGGTTGCGTTCTAATTCCGATTCTTGTCCGGATAATATTTGGGGATGGCCTAGTTATGCGCTGCGGGAAGCTTGGCGCGAATTGCTCAAAGGGCAGATTAAAACAGCCTTGGGGTTATTGTGGCAAGTGTTTGCAGAACCGGCATTTGCTCAAACTTATACACCGCGTTCGGGGAATGTATTTGCAGCATTAGACCGGGAAGCAAAGCGAATTAATTGGGAGAAAATGTATCGTTACGGACGAGTGCGGGCGATTCGGAAAACCGATGATGGACGATATGCGATCGCCTACTCCCGTTCCACTGCATCGGTGCGCGACCATGCCATTATAATCGCCCGCTACGTCCACATCGCCACCGGCTATCCCGCGATTAAATTTTTACCCGATTTACAAGCTTACCGCCAAAAAACCGGCGATTTTAAATCCGTCGTCCACGCTTACGAATATCACGACCACATTTACGAACATTTAGAACGATGCGGCGGTACAGTTCTAATTCGCGGTCGGGGAATCGTCTCTTCTCGTATTCTCCAACGCCTCTACGAAACCAGGCAAAAAAACCCGAATATTTTAATCTTGCACTTAATGCGCTTTGCCAAACCCCAAGGTAATAAATTTGGTTGGTCGCAGCGGAAAGTGATCAATCATAACGAATTTCAACCGTTTAATTGGCCTAAAGGCTGTTGGACGGGCGAACAGCGTGCCATCTTAGAAAAAGCTGACCCAGAAGAACGCATCCGTCTAACGACAGATTGGGGCGGAACTACCACAGCAGAACGCAAAGATTGGAAGCGGATAATAGACGAAGGATTGAAAGAAGGTTGGTACAAAATTGAATTCGGAGAAGTCGAAAAAGTCGAACGGGAAGCGAATGGTCTTGTTACCTACATTCAGACGAAAGACTTTAAAGGACAAACGCGCCTAGAAACCGACTTTATTATCGATTCCACCGGACTTAATGCCAGCGTTCTGGAAACACCGTTGCTGAAAGATATGGTGGAACATTATAACCTTCCCCTCAACCCTTGGAAGCGTTTTCTAGTAGGCAACGATTTTGAAATTGTGGATATGCAAAATCCCGCCCCATCACCGCCGAAAAAAAGATTCGCTTTGTTTCGTCCCAGTCGGAAAGTAGGGCGAATGTATGCCGCAGGGGTGATTACTTTGGGTGGCCCGAATGCAGCAGTTGATAGCTTTTTAGGTTTGCAATATGTGGCTTTAGTTGCAGTTGATAGCCTTGCCGCAAAACGCGCCATAGGATTGCATCGCTTAAATCCGATTAGTTCTTTGGGACAGTGGTTGAAATGGGCGATGAATCTATTGCCATAATAAATAAAGAAACCCGGTTTCTTAAAGAAACCGGGTTTCTGTGCAAGCTATCGGGGCACGGCATTCTATAATCTTTGGCTAGAAATCAAAAGTGATCGAAGCCGTGCCCCTACTGGGATGGATGGGGTTGCAGTCAGGGTTTTCGGGGCACGGCATTCTATAATCTTGGGTGAGAAATCTTTGGTGATCGAAGCCGTGCCCCTACTGGGATTGATGGGGTTGCAGTCAGGGGTTTCGCGGTACGGCATTCTATAATCTTGGGTGAGAAATCTTTGGTGATCGAAGCCGTGCCCCTACTGGGATTGATGGGGTTGCAGTCAGGGGTTTCGCGGTACGGCATTCTATAATCTTGGGTGAGAAATCTTTGGTGATCGAAGCCGTGCCCCTACTGGGATTGATGGGGTTGCAGTCAGGG
>NZ_BLAY01000198.1 GCF_020521235.1 Microseira wollei NIES-4236
CCGTGCCCCTACTATAACGACAATATACAATCTTTGGGGATAAATCAAAAGTTATCTATGCCGTGCCCCTACTATAACGACAATATACAATCTTTGGGGATAAATCAAAAGTTATCTATGCCGTGCCTCTACTATAACGACAATATACAATCTTTGGGGATAAATCAAAAGTTATCTATGCCGTGCCTCTACTATAATTTTATCAGCGATTGTTTCTGCCACTGGCATCACCGATAATCGATTCCCTCGCTTGACTACTAATAGCTCTTGGTCGCTAAACTCTTGTTTGAGTGTTTCTAAAGATAAAATTGTCGGGAAAGCTTCAACAAATTCCACTGCAACTGTCTGCCACCTTGGGGAATATTGAGTAGATTTTTCATCATAGTATTTACTGTTAAAATCGAACTGGGTCGGGTCTACAATATTAGTTTTGACAATCCGCATTAATCCGGCAATTCCTGGGGGTGTCGCGTTCGAGTGATAGAAAAAGGCTAAATCTCCTACTTTCATTTCTCGCAGGAAGTTGCGCGCTTGGTAATTGCGGACTCCTTCCCAAATCGTTTGATGTTCTCGCTGTAAGTCAGCAATGCTGTATACAGTAGGTTCTGATTTCATTAACCAATAATTCACGATAGCTTCCTCACTTAACGACTCTTTTTTAGAGTACTTAAATCTTGCACCTGCCCGACGACCCGCCCGCAAATCAATTTGCGGGCTAATAGCTCAAGTCCATTAAAATGGACTTAATGCTGTCGCCAGTCCTGTAAAAAAGGGATTTAAATCGCACCAAGTCAAGTACCATCTGATACAATGACAACTGACAACTAAGAACTAACTACTTATGCAGATTATAAATGAAATTGTTGAATTAGAAACCGATGCCGGAATCAACATTTATAATATTACGCCTGAACTGACAAAAATTCTAGAGGCTAGTGGGATCAAAACGGGGCAGGTTTTAGTGTTTTCTCGTCACACGACAACAGCTTTGGCGATTAATGAATATGAGGAAAGGTTGCTCGAAGATATTAAAGTATATCTGAGAAAGTTAGCGCCGGAATCGGATAAGTACTTGCATAACGACCTGCATTTAAGAACAAATATCCCGCCGGATGAACCGATGAATGCTCACTCGCACTTGATGGCGATGACTTTGAGTACGAGTGAAGTAATTCCGGTTGTAGATGGTCAATTGGGTTTGGGAACTTACCAATCTGTGTTATTTTTTGATTTGGATGGGCCGAGAAAAAGAACTGTGTTTGTGCAGATTAGTGGGGTGTAAGAGATCCCCCTAAATCCCCCTTAAAAAGGGGGACTGGCAATTTGACGATCTAAATCCCCCTTAAAAAGGGGGACTGGCAATTTGAGGAGCTTAATTTCGCTTAAAAAGGGGGACTGGCAATTTGAGGAGCTTAATTTCGCTTAAAAAGGGGGACTGGCAATTTGACGATCTGAATCCCCCTTAAAAAGGGGGACTGGCAATTTGACGATCTGAATCCCCCTTAAAAAGGGGGACTGGCAATTTGAGGAGCTTAATCTCGCTTAAAAAGGGGGACTGGCAATTTGAGGAGCTTAATCTCGCTTAAAAAGGGGGATTTAGGGGGGTCTCAATCTCCCTTTTTAAGACCGACGTACCGCATCCATTTTCCCATATAATGAAAATTCAGGGAGTATCATGGACACTCAGATCCAGAGTTAAACAAAACGCTTTCATAATGCTCCACAGTGGGAAATAGATCGTAGAAGTGGTGGAGTAGGGAGCGCCACTCTTGATATTTTGGCGATGCTCGAAATCCAACCGTATGGTCTTCTAATTGCTGCCAACGTACAAGCAGAATATAACGATTTGTAGTTTCTAGACATCGTTGAAGCTCATGGGAGATATAGCCTGACATAGAAACAATATCGGACTGATTAGCTTTCTTGCAAGCTTGCTAATTGCTAATTGCTAATTGCCCCTACAGGTCGTAATTATGATGCAACGGTCAACGATATTACTGGCAGCTTTGTTTCTGATTCCACTTCATGGGGGGTGTAGAAAACATTGTTGATGACTTGGATGACAAACCCCAGCATTAAACCAAAAACTAAGCCGACAACGACTATTAAAACATTAGAGAACTGCAGCCAAAAGCGCGGAGCAACCGCGTTTAGAGCAGAGGCAGAGCATAACTGTAAAAATTGTTGAAACCTGGCGATCGCGATTGGGTATCCTTAATTTAAAATTCGTTAGGACTTACGCTCATATTCCCGGTTTCTATGAAAAATCGTTGGGAAAGGCAACCAGAGATATGCCTCCCTTCCGCTTCGCGAACGACGGTCGAAACCGGGTTTCTGGCAACGCCTTTGCATAAGTCCTGATTCGTCAAAGTGACTCCAATTCTACCAGCATTTCTATCGTGCTAACCCGAAAGCCGCAGGAGGAAAACAACCGCCGCGCCGATTCGTTAACCGCATCGAGATCGAGCCGAATTTGTTTGACTCCCCTGAGCTTAAATTGGTCAATGCTTTCCATGACCATTTGTCGCGCGATTCCACTGCGGCGATATTCTTCTTCCACCCAAAGGTCGTGAATAAAAGCATATTCTTTTAAACGATAGATGGGTATTTCTTTCTCTACCGTTGCTACTATAAATCCAACTAATTTGCCCGGTTGTTCGGGTGCAGAGGCGACTAGGAAAACGCTGCGTTCGTTCATCGCCAATCTTTTCAACCATCCCTCGTAACGCTGTTCTGGATTGGGTAAAAATCCATATTTCGCCTCATTCCAAGTTTCATGCAACGCACAAATCTTGGCAACCATCGGCAAAATGGCGGCAACATCAGCGGGTGTAGCAGGACGAATCATAGCAGGTGAGCGGGTGAGCAGGCGGGTAGGTGAGAATTTTTGGGGCGGGTTTTACCAATAACTTTCAAACTCTAACAGACAGCTTGGCTAAACCCGCCTCTCTCAAGACGCAATCAACCAGACAGGATATCAGATGCTAGTGCCACCGCACCGGTATTTTCCCATCCTTCAACCTGGTGGGATAAACGTACCGTGCCGGTGGTAGCATCGACTGAGCCACCGAAACTGACGCCTATAGCAGCGGGTGTTTCGTTTTGTAAAAGGTCGCTCGCGAGCGATCGCATTATCTCCATATCCGTCCTAAAATTCGGATTAGGCGGCGAGAGGGCGCGTTTGTGAGCCATCCACTGTTTTTCACCTAAATTTAGTCAAGCGGCGCCGTGCTTGGTTCCGCCAAACTCTAAAGCTAAGATTTTCACCTCTTCCCCCTATCCCCCTCTCCCCCTCTGCTGAGAGGGGGAAAAATAACTGCTGTAAGTTCTGTTTTTAATATGCCTGCAACCTTCCAGGACAATCGCTTAACGTCTAGTTTTTTCCACAATTTTTTTATCTGGCTCTAAAATTTTTCCAAAAAGCCTTTATAATTGATGTGCTTTTACAGGAAAAGGTAATAAATATGCCAGCAAATTTTCCTTTTTTTGACTTAACTCCCGAAGTTGACAATTTTACGATTACTTCAGGGCTACTAAGCACGCTGCCGGGTGGGTTACGGGGTTTGGCAGGAAACGATACAATAACGGGTTCATCGGACGGAGATTTGGTATTGGGCGGTGCTGGCAACGACAGTCTTTTAGGTGCTGCGGGTAACGATAGCCTATTTGGTGGTGAAGGGAACGATAACATTTTTGCACAAGCTAACAATGACATCCTCAACGGTATGCAAGCAGATGATTTTATCAATGGCGGAGATGGAGATGACTTGCTCCGGGGTGGCAAAGGTGATGACTATTTAATTGGTGGAAATGGTAACGATACTTTAATTGGCGATAGGGGTGTCAATATAAATGTTGGCGGCGCAGGTAGTGATGTGTTTGTATTCAGACAGGATTTGCTTTTGGGCAATACAAGCGATACAATTACCCAAACTGTCCCACAGCTGATTCTCGACTTCGATCCATCGAGTGACTCTATTGGACTTAGCGGAGGACTGTCAGCGAACCAACTTACATTTAGTACAGAGACATTACCTTCCGCTCAAGTTTATGGCCTTTTTGTAGGTTCGGGTCGGGGAACAAGGTTCATCAACGAGGGTCTGATTACACCTACATCTTTCGATCGTGATGGGAATGGTTCGACAGAAGTTACCTTGATTAGGGTCGGTGCAAATGGGCCGTTTGTGGCTAGCGTTATTGATGTAACCCAAGATCAAATTACGAGTCGTTTTATTACAGTGAATATCTAGGGAAAACCTCTCCCCCCAAACCCACTCTCTGTTCTATAAGCGGCACTAGAAACCCGGTTTTTTCAAAAAACCGGGTTTCTGGCAAAAGTTGATCAAAAAACCGCATCAAAAATTTTGGCTACGCAGGATGCTGTTTTAGATTATACAATAAAGCGCTCCCGACGACCCGCTGGGCGGGGAAGTTTTAATGGTAGATTTAGTTACTCTAGATCCAAATCGAGCCAGAGAGGCAGAAACTGTCTCAACAGCAACGAAGTCAGAAAGACAGGATGGTGAATTAGTAGAAGCAACCGGCTGGATAATGAATGAAAAAGGCTCGCGTTGTTCTCGTTGCATCTACATCGGCAACGCTGGATTTGATGCAATCAAGAAAATCGCGTTTTTGTCAATAGAAATTTTCCCTAAGGGGATGCAGTTTCCCGGTGATTCTAATGAAAGTTCTATCAAACTTACTCGACTCGATCGAATCTTACCTACAAAGATCGGTAGCCCCGATAGCCAATAAAATAGATAGGGATTCAGACACTTTATTTCAAGCGCTCCAAGGTCTGGGCGAATTGGGCGTCCTGGCACTGAGAATTCCGACCGAGTGGAACGGTGCGGGAGCGAATGAAGAAACCTTTCAATCTTTTCAAGAATTAGTTGCCCGATATTCCGGTGCTTTAGCTTTCTTGCAGGTGCAACACCAAAGTGCTGCCGGTATGATCTTTGAAGGTCGAAACTCCTCGCTGATGCAAGCATATCTTCCCCGCATGAGTAACGGTGAGGTTTTGCTAGGCATTGGTTTTTCTCAACTGCGACGGGAAGGCGACCCAGTTATTTTAGCCCTTCCCGTAGATGGCGGTTATTTGCTCAACGGATTTGTGCCTTGGGTGACGGGATGGGGTTTATTTCAAGAGTTTATTGTTGCCGCTAGTTTACCCGATGGTCGGGCTGTTTTTGGGATCGTGCCGCTGGTGGAAACTTATCAAGAAACAGGCGGTAATATTACCTTCAGTCAGCCGATGGAACTGGCGGCGATGACATCGACGAATACGGTAACTGCTACCCTGAAAAATTGGTTTTTAACTGACGATATCATCGTTTCTATCAAACCTCCGGGTTGGATACATGAAAATGATAAAAAAAACGTCTTGCGCTCAACTTTTCTAGCAATGGGATGCGCCAGATCCGGACTTGATATTCTAGAAAACACTTTACAAAATAAATCCCTGCCGTTTATTCCTAAAGCTTTTGACTCTCTCACTCAGGAACTTTCTCGCTGTCGAACTGCTATTAAAGCAGCCGAAAAAAATCCCAGCTTTACTTTAGATGAAAAACTCCAACTTCGCGCCCAAGCAATTGATTTAGCAGGACGTTGCGCCCATGCAGCAGTGACCGTTTCTAGCGGTGCAGCTAATTATATTAACCACCCGGCACAACGAGTTTATCGAGAAGCTTTGGTTTTTACTGTCACGGGTCAAACAACCGCAGTAATGGAAGCGACATTAAAACAATTAACTCAGAAGAATCCAGAGGCAGAGCCTCCTTACTATCGCTCCCAGGCTCAGCCTGGGAGCGAGTTGACACTAGAGGCAGAGCCTCCCTACTATCGCTCCCAGGCTCAGCCTGGGAGCGAGTTGACTCCCTCCCAGGCTCAGCCTGGGTACGAGGGTAGGGAGGGTCTGCCGACCGCTGGTGAAAAAAGCATTACTTACTCAAAAGTTATCGATTTAAGTCATATCATTGACCCCGATATTCCTCAATGGCCTGGTGACCCAAAAGTCGAATTTGAAACTATCGCAGAAATCGCCAAAGATGGCTATTATTTGCGGCGGTTTTCCCTTGGAGAACATAGTGCAACTCATATGAATGCACCCAATAGTTTTCACGCTTCAGGTGTTGGAATTGATGCCTATTCTGCTGAGTCGTTAATTGTTCCGGCGGTAGTCATCGATATCCGCGCAAAAACGATGGTTGATTCCGATTATGAGTTAGCGATCGCAGATATCCTATCCTGGGAACAACAATACGGTCAAATTCCGGCGGGGATCGTGGTGCTATTATATACAGGCTGGCAACAAAAGTGGTCTGACAGTCAAGCTTTTTTAAACCAAGATGCTGATGGAAACCTTCATTTTCCAGGCTTTAGCAGCGAGGCGACGCAATTTTTGCTGCGAGCGCGTCAAATAGCCGGTGTTGGAATAGATACACACGGCGTAGATGCGGGTTTGAATGCAACATTTGCCACAAACCGCCTGGTACTAGAAAAACCCCGCATTGTATTGGAAAATTTGACTAATTTAGATCAACTGCCACCAAAAGGTACTACTTTGGTAATTGGTGTCTTGCGTCTTAAAGGTGGTTCGGGTTCTGCCGCTGCTGTACTCGCCTTTGTTAGAAACAATCAGGACTGAAGTCCTTACTACGAACGAATGCGCGCAATTATCCTCAGCTTTATCATCCTGCTGTTAGTAGTGAGGACTTTAGTCCTCAATCCTGCTTTTGCACTTGCTACGAGTTTGATTGCAGATACTAATGTTATTTATCAACAGCGAGTTAAGCATAGTACTGATGGCATTGGCAAATTCTACATGAATCGAGAAATTGCTAAAGTCATGGGACACCAGGTAGCGGGGTGGTTAGAAAGACCGACGCGAGGTTTTGAAGAACGCCCCAGACTTGCGATCGACGCGCTGAATTTACAGCCGACGGATATAGTAGCAGATATCGGTGCAGGAACGGGTTATTTTAGCTTTCGCATTGCATCTTTAGTCCCGCAAGGAAAGGTACTCGCCGTCGATATTCAACCGGAAATGCTCGATATTCTGGACTCGTTAAAACAAGAGAAAAATATTACCAATGTTGAGCCAATTTTAGGCAGCATTACTTCTCCCAATCTCCCACCCGATACGATTGACCTGGCCTTCATGGTGGATGCTTACCACGAATTTGAATATCCGTTTGAGATGATGTCAGAGGTAGTCAAGGCGCTGAAACCAGGCGGACGAGTTATTTTAGTCGAATATCGGGGTGAAAATCCTTTTATTCCGATTAAAGCGCTGCATAAAATGACTCAAATACAAGTCAAGAAAGAAATGTCAGCAGTAGGTTTAGTTTGGAAAGAAACGCAAGAATTTTTACCTCAGCAGCATTTCATGGTATTTGAGAAAAAGGTAATGGCTAATGGCTAATGGCTAATGGCTAATGGCTAATGGCTAATAGTCAAAAGACTCACCTTCGACAATTAGCAATTAGCAATTAGCCAGCAATTAATCAAGCCAAACCTAGAACTTTTCGCAGCAACATTTGATCTTCAAATTTGGCAGATAAGCGCCCTTTTTCTAAGTCCCGAACCCAACTTTGGCTTTTGCCTGTGAGTTTGGCTAAGTCTCGCTGACTGATGCCCTGGTTTTTTCGGGCTGCCATAATTTGTTCGGCTAAAAGAACTGAGCGTTCTTTTGACTTGGTTTTTTTGCCGCTAGGGGTTCGTTTCTTTTTCTCGCCCTCTCCTGCGTATTCCCAGTCGGGGGGAATTTCAAACCACGAAATGCGGGCATTCATTAACAAATTCCACTTGCCGCGAGGTCCCGCATCGGTGATGCGCGTGTCGTTATTGGCATCGTTAATCCAGAAATCTAAGGCGTCGTCGCCATCCTCTGGAAGGTCGCCTAATTTTGCCCAGAGGGGTTGTATTTCTGGGGGGTAAGTAACGGGATCGAATACGGGTTTTAAACCGTGGTTATGGAGACATTCTAAATCGCTTTCAAACGCCCGCAATAACCGCTTGCGTTCTTCGCGTTTTTGCGAGGCTAAGGCGACTTTTTCTTCGCCATAGGCTATTCGCATTAAAGTTGGCACGGTGATGCGCTGCTCTTTGCCCATTTTGGTTTTAAATAGCAGCCACAACATGATGCGGGCAGCGCCTTCATGTTGCTGCCAGATGCTCATAACGTTGGTTAAAAGCGATTTGGGCAAGACGCCATACTGATAAAAAGCGGTTTGCTCTTTACACGCTTGTTTGTTCAAGAAATACTGTGCCCAAATACCAGCCCGAACTTTGAAAGTTAAGCCGATTAGATGTTTGCACCCCAACTCGTCGGCTTGGAAGTGGTATTGAATTTCTACTAGGTGCCACAGGTGATTTGGTGAGGTTGAGAATCCGTTGATTTTACCTTGTTTGGGCCAATGAATTTCACCTGTAATTAGGCAAGGTTGTTCGGCTAGTTCTCGGATTAGAGATAGTTTGAAGGATTTGCTTAAGTCCTTGCGTTTCTCCAATCCTAAATATTCCTCGATTTGGCGATCGCTAATCAAAAATTCCTGCTCCCACGGCTTTTCCAGGGTGGTAGCGTGGGCAGCATAGATCAGGTGCATACAAGCTGCCCTGATATCAAGCGATTCTATCTCTAACACGGCTTTCTCGCCGCTGAGGGGGGGCGTATCGTTGGCGATGCTATCGCTAATTCGGTATGCGATCGCTCCTCGACCTCCATTAACTTCCCGCTCGTAATATGGCGCCCCCACTTCATCCACCTTCCAAGGTAGCGATTGTCCCTGTGCCAAAAGGTTGCAAAGTTCCCATATCACCATCGCCGACGCAAAGGGATTATTTTTCCCATTGGCAAATAAGTTGGGACTTGTTATTGGTCTGGCATCGGCTTTATATCGTCCCTTTTTTGGCTCCGATGGCACCGGACATTCAATTGGACAAAACGCCAAACATTGCGGTTCTGGATAATAACCCTCGCAGTTGTTACAAAGACTAGGGTCTATCCAATATTCTTCGCCGCCTTCCACTTTGATTGCACCCGTAGGACAATGGGTACGGCAGCTATCACAACCTAAACAGCAGCCAGGTATTTTGTAAGCCATACTCCAAACTTCTTTCCTTGCTAATTGGTATTTTGCAAGCTTGTTTCCAGTCTCCCTCCGATTTGCTTACCTTTTAAGGTAAGCTTCTGCACGGCTAAAATTTTAGTTTTTGCCGTGCAGCTCCATGCCTTCCTTGTCAAACCCTTACATCGTTGTTAGGGTTGCTCTAGGTTTTTCACCTAGACGGTTATTGAGAATTTTTCTAAAATTACTAAAGCATTCCTATCTTTTCTGTTCACAATAATCTATTTAATACTATTTTTATTGCTCTTATTTCTGTTCACTACGAGCATCTTTACATAACTTTAATTTGGCGTAATAAATATTCTCTCAATCTTTTTAATTTTTTAATATTTCCGCTCCAGCTTTATACGAAGTATAATTTTTGGTTGATAGAATAAAAATTAAAAATTGAAATCGGGAAGATTTGGGTTAGTTTTGCTCTAAAATGCCAATCATGTCTTCGTTTGATGCTAGTGCGATCGCTTCCATCCAGTTCCTCCAGCGCCAAGCGGCGTCCCTGTTGCTGTACCAGTCGGTTCTCTTCGGGGAAGTCGGTGGCAGCTTTCTCGACTTATTGCAAACCCTGCGACACCGAGATCGGGATGGATTGAGTTATCTTCAAGCTTACGGTCGCTGGTTTAGAGCTGCTGCGGCGGTGCGTCAAAGCTGGCAAGATTATCTGATGATGCAAATTCTTCTCAACGATAATCCTTTTACCCAACAAGTCCAGCAAACGGAATTAGAGAATTTACCACCCGCTTTAGTCGCCGCAGCACAGCAGGATCTGCAAGCGTTGCAAAGTCTCTACGAATGCAGCGGTACTCAACTGAGTCATTGGGTACAGGAAGCGTCCGGACTGCCTTTAGCACCCGTCGCCTGGTATCAGGAACAGAATGAGACAACCACGCCATCCCAGGAAGAAGCAAAAATTATCAACTCGCTGCAACAATTGGAAAATTGGGCAGATGGGTTGGAAGATTTAGCAGCTTATTACCGACAGTGCGGCACGGGTTTATTTGCCAAGTATCGCGCGTTGCGCTGGGTGTCGGGACAGTTGGTAGGCATCGGGCACCCCGATCCGGTACAGTTAACCGAGTTATTCGCTTACGAGTCCCAGCGAGATGCGCTCCTGAAGAATACCGAGTTTTTACTCGCAGGATATCCCGCTTTGCACGTATTGCTTTATGGCAGTCGCGGGTCGGGGAAATCTTCCTTGGTGAAAGGGTTGTTGAATAAGTATAGATCTGGCAATCTCCGGTTAATCGAAGTTGCCAAATCCGACTTGAAAGATTTACCGCAAATTGTGGATTCGTTGCGCGGCGTTCCCCAGAAATTTATTATTTTTGTCGATGACCTTAGTTTTGAAGAAGATGACGATGGGTTTAAAGCTTTAAAAGTGGTTTTAGAAGGCAGCGTCACCGCGCGTCCGCCAAATGTGGTAGTGTATGCAACTTCTAACAGGCGGCATTTGATTCGCGAGTTTTTTGACGATCGACCCCGTCCCAGCGAGCGCGAAGAAATCCACGCCTGGGATACGATGCAGGAGAAACTTTCGTTTAGCGATCGCTTTGGTTTAACCCTCACCTTTGAACCCGCCGATCAAAACGCCTATTTAACCATTGTCCGCAATTTAGCAGCCCAAGCAGGAATTAATCTTACCCAAGAAGATTTAGACGCTCGTGCCTTACAATGGGCAACCCGCCATAACGGTCGCTCTGGAAGAACGGCGCGACAATTTGTTGATTTTCTTAAAGCAGAGTTGGCACTTGCTGAGCGGTAATTTGTAGGAATTGCTAAAATAAAAAATAATAGGCTAAATATCCGGAATTGGGCAGTGCAAAGACGAAGCATAATATAGAGTCTAAATCAATCAAGACTCGCTCTCAATCATAATATTCAGCAAGGCCATTTAGAGCGCTAAGAGAATTCATTAGATTTGCCCTTATACAGATGCTTGCAGCCGTACCTCATACGGGGAAAGTTTGTGCAGCATCAGCATTAATGCCCTACACAAACTCAGGCTGTTGGCTGTACCTAAAGCTTCTTGAAATCCGCTATAAAATTGCCTCCCCTGAGCTGGTTAGAGCAAGCATAAGGAGGTTAGCAACATGAAAACCAGAATTTTATCCCTGACCGCGCTACTGCTTTCAGTCGGAATAGCTGCTCCTGCAATGGCTCAAATTCCAAACAGTTCCTTTGGTTCATTACAAAAGCATCATCCAGATTTTTTTGAGCAAGGACGGCAGCAGTTTGAGCGAGAAATTAGTCGGATTCAGCAACAACCCAAAGATTGCGCTCCCATCTTAATCATCCGCGACATAGCGCCGATGCCACCGGATTTCAATCCTTTTGTTACAGAAGATCCCAGCAAGTCACCAAATCAAACTGCTAGCACCAACCAGGAGCAAGCTGCTAGCACCAACCAGGAGCAAGTGCCTGCAAATATGCAGCCAAATAATTAGGCGCGAGCTAATCTAAATAACTCAAGTTGCTAGTTACATCGAGCCAAAGAAACTTTGGCGATCTGAAAAATCGTGGGTAATACAGGGAGAAATATACTCAGAAACCGGGTTGATGACGCTAAAGAAACTTTGGTGATCTGAAAAATCGTGGGTAATACAGCGAGAAATCTACTCAGAAACCGGGTTTCTGAATCTGGGTAATTGCCAAGACGGCAAAAGCATTGTAATCCAATTACCCATTAGCTATTACTAATTACGACTGCCACAACTTATAACTAGCAACTTGAGTTACTAACTCAAGTTGCTAGTTATCTCTCTGGGAGCGGCTAATGGCTAATGGCGTTCCCAGGCAGTCGCCAGGGAACTCGGCGAAATCAGTAAAAATCCTATATTAGCAATTAGCAATTAGCAATTAGCAACGCCAAAGTTTATAACTAGCAACTTGAGTTACTATGTAATATTGACAAGATGATTCCACAAAAAGGAAACTACAATGGGCTTGTTCGATAAAATCAGCGGCGGTCGCAGGTCAACCCAAACAACCTTGGGACCTGCCGAAGCATTTGCTGCAATCGCATTAGTTGCCGTAGCCGCAGACGGTTACATGACCGATTCGGAAGCGCGAGTTATTAGCACCAGTTTATCTCGAATGCAGCTGTTCAGGAGCTATCCGGACGACGTGATGCGAAAAATGATCGATCGACTCTTGAGTATTCTGCAACGGGATGGTGTTGATGTGCTATTTAATGCTGCGATCGCTACACTTCCAGACGATTTAAAAGAAACAGCTTTTGCCGTAGCAACTGATATCATTTTATCTGATGGTGAAGTGACTGATGAGGAAGAAAATCTTTTGAACGACCTGCATCACCTTTTAGAAATACCAGAAGAAACAGCCATCAAAATTATCGATGTGATGCTGATAAAAAACAAAGGTTAGAAGTTTTCTGGTGAGAGCGATCGCATAGGGTGGGCATTCCCCACCTTTTAGCCATAATACCATCAAATGCCATTCACTTATACTCGAACTATCCGCTTTCAAGATACCGATGCGGCTGGTGTGGTTTACTTCGCTAACGTGCTAGCCATGTGTCACGAAGCTTATGAAGCATCCCTCGCTGCATCGGGGATTAATCTTAAGTTGTTTTTCAGCAATCAAGCAGTTGCTATTCCGATTGTTCACGCTAGTGTAGATTTTTTTCGCCCTATGTTTTGCGGCGAGCAGATAAATATTTACTTAACTTCAAAACAATTAACGCGGGAGAAATTTGAAACTGTTTATCAAATTGTTATGGCAGAGTCAGAGCAGTTAGTTGCTAAAGCAATTTCCAGACACGTTTGTATCGATCCTATTGGCAGAACTAGAAAACAAATACCGGCAGAAATGATGCAATGGTTGCACCAGTGGGAAGAAACAGAGGATTGATATGATGTCCGGCAAATAGCCCTTAATTAAAACTCTCCGCTTCCCCGTGTCCCCGCGTCTGGGCGTCAGCCCTAACTATGGGTATTCAAGCGGACATGATATGAGAGGGTGTTTGAAAAGTATTCGCTCCCCCAGCGCCAGCTTAAAAAGCGGCATTTAGGGGAATCTAAACAGCAATTAATGTAATATAAATTACTTTTCATCCCCGCTCTGAAATTGAATTTATGTATGAAAAAATACAAGGTGTTTATCAATACCAAAAACTCTGTTTCATATCGCCTCTGAAACATATAAAAATCTATCTGTAGACGGATATAAATAATCTATCTATAGCTAGGTTTATCAAAGTTCATTGTTACTAATAATCAAGTAGTAACTCAAGTTGCTAGTTATCTCATGCATAGCAATGGAAGCTAATGGCTCATGGCTAATGTCAGTAAAAATCCTATATTAGCAAGCTTGCAAGCTTGCAAGCTTGCAACGCCAAAGTTTATAACTAGCAACTTGCGTTAGTAATTGCGAATGTCTTGACAGGTGAATTGGGTATAGGATAAGGGAAAAATTTTGAGCGTCGGCTTAAATTGCCAATTTAGGCTGGCAACATGTCAAGGTCTACTATCGATTTGCCGAGGGTTAAACCATGCATCTACTTGTGAATATTGTCCTATTGGTAATCGCCATTGGAATTGGAGTTCCGATTGCGGTTCTTTTGATCGAATGCAGTGCAGCATTGTTGCCCGATGGAGGTGAAAAATGGGATGCTGGGGGGGATCGTCCTCGTGTTGCTGTATTGATTCCAGCGCACAATGAAGCAGCAGACATTCAGACAACCCTCTTGACAATAATGCCACAGTTAACAGAGCTAGACCGGGTGGTAGTGATAGCGGATAATTGCACTGATGAAACAGCTGCGCTCGCCCGTGCATCTGGTGCGAAGGTAATCGAAAGAATTAATCCCGATGTGAGGGGAAAAGGGTACGCCCTAGATTATGGTCTGCGCTTCATCAAATTAGATCCACCCGATGTAGTTGTAGTAATCGATGCCGACTGTATCGTTCATACTGGCACAATCGATCGGATTGTCCGACAAGCAATGGCATTAAACCGACCTGTCCAAGCAACCTATCTGATGAAACAAAAAGACAATCCGGGATTGAAAGATTCGATCTCGATGTTAGCAATCAAGGTGAAGAATTTAGTCCGTTTTCGGGGTTTACAGCGACTGGGATGCCCGGTATTGTTAACAGGATCGGGTATGGCTTTTCCCTGGTCGGCGATTTCCAAAGTCTGTTTAGCTGGTGGTAAAACTGCTGATGATATGCAGTTATCTGTGGATTTAAGTATCGCTGGATATCCCCCAGCATTTGCCCAGGAGGCTGAAATAACCGGGCGTCTGATGAAACAGGAAGCTGCCAAAAGTCAAAGGACGCGATGGGAACACGGTCATTTAGAGATTATACTGACACAAATTCCTTTGTTGCTAAAAGAATCTGTTCGCCAGAGACGCTTTGATTTGTTAGCGATCGCACTAGATTTGTCCATACCCCCACTTTCCCTGTTAGTCGTAATCTGGACGGCTGCTATAGGGGTAGCATTATTAGCAGGGGTATTAGGAGCATCATGGATTCCAACTAATTTCTTAGCAATAGAAGGTCTTCTGATTTTCGTTTCGATTGTGGGGAGTTGGGCTAAGTTCGGGTACGACGAATTACCAGCACTAACGCTTTTAGCTGTACCTTTTTACATTCTTTGGAAAATTCCACTTTATCTAGCTTTTCTGATGCAGCGTCAGACAACTTGGAGTCGAACCGAGCGAGATATCGTTGATACTCCAGAAATTGGGAGCGACGAACTTTTAACCCGTGGAATTCAAAGGTGACTTATTAGCTAACGCAAGTTGCAAGCTTGCTAATTGCTAATGGCTAATTGCGATCTCTAGGAGCCATTAGCCATTGAGATAATTAGCAACTTGAGTTAGCTATTAGCCCCATTGACAGTTTTTTTAGTTTTTCCCGGTTCACCTTTCCTTGTGCATTGCGCGGCAAACTTTCAACCGGAAACCAATATTTAGGTCGCTTGAATTTGCACAATTTATCCTCAAGCGCTGTTTTTAAAATATCCGTTGAAACTTTGGGATGTTTGGGAATGTAAATCGCTGTTACCACTTGACCCCAATGGCGATCTGGTAATCCAATTACGCAGACATCGATCACTAAATTAGTCGATTGAATCGCTGCTTCTACCTCTGATGGAAATACATTTTCACCGCCGGTAATAATTTTATTACTGTTGCGTCCGATAATATGTAAATAACCTTTTTCGTCAAAATATCCTAAGTCATCTGGTTGAAAAGTTGTTTTTATTTGGTTTTCTTCTGGATAATAACCTAAAAATAAAGACTTAGATTTAATCGCAATATTTCCTGTATTTCTTGGAGCTAATATTTCGCCTTTAGCGCTGCAAATTGTCACCGTTACATGAGGTAAAACTTGTCCGCAGCTATTATTACCCTTGAGAAAATCATCGGGTTTTAGCGTCACAATTTGCGAGGCGGTTTCTGTCATGCCGTAGGTAGGTGCTAACCGAATGCGGTAGTTTCTTGCGGTTTCCAGAAGTTCGGTCCAAGCGGGTGCGCCTCCTAATAATACTGTGGCAAATTCAGATAACCATTTAGATTCTTGTTGCAGCAGGCGTTGGAGTTGGGTTGGAACTAGGGAAATAAAATATTCGGCTGGTTTGATATCAGTTTTATTGCCTAATTCTAGCGCTTTAAATGGTAAAATAACTAAACGCCCGCCTGTGGCGAAGGAACGCATAAATTGCATTAAACCGCTGACGTGATAAAGCGGCAAAACGCAAAAAGAATTGACTTGTTTTACATCAAAATACTGCTTAAATCCCCTAAGGGATGCGATTAAAGTTTCCCAGGTATGAATGGCAAATCGAATCTTGCCCGATGAGCCTCCGGTGGGAATCATTATTGGGGCATGGGTAATGGGTAATGGGTAATTGGTAATGGGTAATGAATGCCCAAATAATTTGCTCTGTGCTTGTGCTTCTTGTCCTAAAATTAGGTCTGGTTGGACTAATTCAAAGACTTGTTGCCATTCGGATTCTACCCAATCGGGGTTACAGAGAAATACTGGACAATTGGCAGCAGTGGCGGCGATGAATCCGGCTATAAATTTGATGGGGTTGCGTTCAGCTAAAATAATTTTGGGCGGCGCGTCGCGATGGGATTTCTCTTTTAAGTGCAAATATAATTCAACAGCTTGTTGGGTAAATTCCCGGCTGTCATAACCGATTAACCAATCTTCATCCCCACGCTGTTTTAAATCAATTAAGAGTTGTTCCATAATTGCCAGATCCAAGTTGCTTCATCTTCTGCAAAGAAGTGGTTGACGCCAAAACCAATCGCCCGATGCGGGTGAGAAAGAAGCGCGGCAAGTTGCAATGCTGCTTGTCTGCCTATTGCAGTTTCAAATACAGAAGAGTATACCGCATCGATATTGTATTTTTGGCAAAACTGACGCAAGCGAGAAGGGGAACCTGCGATCGCAGGTTTTATGACAAAGATTCCCCGCCACCCCAATCGATAACAAGCTTGCATTTGGTCGATAGTTGCTACGGATTCATCTAAAGCGATCGCACAACAATACCGAGTACTTAAATCCAGCATGTCGCTGACTTGGTTATCCGGCAAAGGTTGTTCTAAAAATTCGATTTGAGGAATGCGATCGCACTCTTGTAACCATGCGTTTGCTTGCTGCCAATTTAACCCTCCATTGGCATCTAATCGCAGTTTGGCTGATTTTGGTAATGCCCCAACAAGTTGGTGAAAAATCTTCAATTCCTCTTGAATTGGAGAAACACCAATTTTCCATTTAAACGTGCGGTATCCCTGATTCCAGAGAATTTCCCATTGCTGTAACGCCGCTTCCCCAGCTGGTAATAAGCCACTGTAGGCGATTTTAGAGTTTAGATTGGGGATTTTAGATGGAAAATCGGCATCTTTTTCTGGGGCAGGCGAGACGCCTGCCCCACAAGGCGCCCCACAAGGCGCCCCACAAGAAGCCTGCCCCACAAGCCATATGCTTTGTATTGTGGGGTGGGCATCTTGCCCGCCCCATCTGGTTTGTCTTGTGGGGTGGGCATCTTGCCCGCCCCATCTGGTTTGTCTTGTGGGGTGGGCATCTTGCCCGCCCCATCTGGTTTGTCTTGTGGGGTG
>NZ_BLAY01000199.1 GCF_020521235.1 Microseira wollei NIES-4236
CTCTTCACCAATGTCAAGAATCAACATTAGTTAAGCTTAATATTGACTGCGGTTAAAACCGCTCGTGTCGATTTTCCGCCCCGCAATAAATTGACGGGGCTACCAATCTCCCGTTATTTTTAGGTGTCCCTGGTGTGGATTAACTTTCCAGGAATGGGATGTTATAGAAGTAGACCACAAAGTCCCCAGAGCGCTAGGCGGTAAGGATGAGTGGAAAAACTTGCAACTTTTACATCGACACTGCCACGATGAAAAGACTGCTATTGACCTAATAGAAATCCGGAACAAAGAACACTCAAAATGCCTAAAACAACTAGCCCAACAATGGGAAAAAGTAGATTGGGAGTGGATAAACGACATTCCGGTCATCAAAAGTCGAACGGTCAAGAAGTCCCACAGTGACAAGGGAAAACACATTGAGTAGCCGTGTGAGGGGAAACTCTCAAGCACGGTTTCCCATGGGAGGGGTGGAGCAGTAATGCTCCCCTCGACCCTAACATATCTCTACGGGGATTTGAGCAGCCCACACTCACCCGCTAGGGCAGTCTGTGGAGGTTCACAAAGGCGGCACCCAGATTTGAACTGGGGTTGGAGGTTTTGCAGACCACTGCCTTACCACTTGGCTATGCCGCCACCAGGACTAGACTCCTAGCTCACCTGTGTTTGTCATCCTAGCATCTTTCGGTAGCTATTTTCTAGCCAGTTTTAGTCATATCTGGCTGTAAGTCCAGAAACCCTTACAGGATCTAGGTTTTACAGTTAAGTTTCCTTTTGGAAGTTAGTAGAGCTAAAACCCTTACTACTCCGTGACTTACATCCTGTTAAGAGCCTTCAGACCTGTTCAGAGGGCTTTTCTGTTTGCAGCCCAGACAGAACTACCTATTTACAAGCGTTTCAGCCTCCGATATAGGCAACTTATACAAGCGTCGGAAATAAAGTATTCTAAAGTAAGTTATATCATTTTAAAGCTTTTGTAGCATATATGACTATCTATGCTACTTGCTGACCAACTTACATGGATGAGCTTATATGCCTAGGACTACAAAAAATGTTTCTGACATCAACCTCGTACTACAACTTCAGCCTATGTAGTACGTAGCGCTTCGTCATACAAAGTCATACAATGTAACACGGAACCTCCTACAATGTAGTTAGTTTTCCCCTACAATGTAATACAGGTATAAATACTTATAAACTACTGGGCAGTAAAAAGCAGTTTTTAGCAGACCATAGGGCAGTAAAAAGCAGTCAGAAACAGCCCAAGAAAAAAGTAGGGCAGTCGCGGTGTAACAATGCAGGACAAAAGGTGTAACTATGTAGCACAATTGACCACAGAATGTAACTTTAGATCGCTGGTCAAAACCGAGTACATCATTTTACATATTTTTACATCACTGGCCTGAACTGAGCGCATCATTTTACAAAAAACTAAGCTTTCAGCCTCTCGCCTTGAGGCAGAGGATGAAAGCTAGCGGCGGTCTTGAGGCCGCCTTAACCGTTCTATTCTCGCTGTTGGGCGATATACCGCTGCACTGACTCCGGACAAATATTGCCAGCAGTGCTAACAAAATCACTCGGTGTCCACAGCGTAGGTAGTTTTAACAATTCCGGGAATTCTTTCCTGAGATGATGCGACGCCCTCGCTTTAATCCGATTCATCATCAGTGCTGGGTTATCAGTTGGTTTTGCGTTCCAGAACAAATGTACGTGGTCAGGCATTATTTCCATCGCGATGATTTTCCATCTGTTCTCGTTGCCAACTTGGCAAATTACTTCTTGCCATCGATGCGCCACGTCACCTACCAGTACTTTCTTGCGGCGTTTTGTTGGCATAAAAACAAAGTGGTAATTCAGTAGCGACACCGCGTTACCTTCGTGTCTGTACTCCTCTGGAGAAAACTTAGACATTTTCCGGAACTTCCCCTTGTCACTTCGTATATATATAGTAGAGTAAACAGAGTTAATCAACAAAAGAGGTGAGGTAAGTTGCTAGTTCTAGAGTACAAGGTTAAAGGCAAAGCTAGTCAGTACAAGGCGATTGAGGCAGGGATTCGCACAGTTCAATTTGTGGGCAACAAGTGTTGGCGATACTCGATGGATGCGCCCAAGGAAGCCAAAATTAACTATGCAGCTTTAAGTCGGTACTCGACGGAACTACGCAAGGAATTCCTGTTTGTCAAAGACCTAAACTCAATCGCAGTACAAGCTGCTGCCCTTAGAAGTTGGTTAGCAATTTCTCGGTTTTACGGAAATTGTAAAGCTAAAAAACCTGGCAAAAAGGGTTTTCCTCGCTTTCAGAAGGACAATGCAAGGGTTGAGTACAAAACCAGTGGATGGCAGCTACATTCCACCCGTCGCATTACGATTAGCGATAAAAAAGGGATTGGCTTGCTCAAGCTACTAGGTAAGTGGGATATCCACACCTATCCAATCAAGTCGATTAAGCGTGTCAGATTGGTGCGTCGTGCTGATGGTTATTATTGCCAGTTGGCAATTGATGTTGAGTGCAAAGAAGAATTACAGCCAACCAAAAATGCAGTTGGTCTTGAGGTAGGTTTGGAGTATTTCTACACTGACTCAAATGGACATACTGAAGAAAATCCACGCTGACTCAAGAAAGCAGACAAAGCAATTAAGCACGCTCAGGGTCGCATCTACAAGAAGGAAAAAGGTAAAAACGGACGCCGTAAAGCCAGGAAAAGATTTGCTCAGAAACATCTAAAAGTAAGTAGGCAACGGCATGAACACGCTAAAAGACTAGCGCGTAACGTATGCCAGTCTAACGACAAGCGTAGCCATGGAAGATTTAGCTGTGAGCAACTTAGTCAAAAACCACTGTTTAGCCTGGTCAATTAATCATGCTGGTTGGTCACAATTTAGACAGTGGATTGAGTATAATGCTTGTAAGTTTAACCGGGATGCCGTTGCGGTGAGGCCACACTACACGAGTCAGAAATGCAGCAAGTGTGGCGCAATTGTGAAGAAATCTCTGTCAACTCGTACGTATATTTGTTAGTGCGGATGCAAGTTAAACAGAGATGAAAACGCGGCGATAAACATATTAAATCTTGCAAAAGCAAGCTAGGGGAGGGCATCCCCAAAGTAACGGTGCGATTCGTTCAGTCGAAACCTAGTTTAGGGGGTTGACTGGCTTTTGTTGGGTAACCCATTGAGGGTTGAGTTCGCACTTTAATAGCCAGCAAAATGACAACTTACTATCCATGTAGGTGCGGAAATCTAGCCTCGCCACAAGCTAAAACAGCTAGAGGGATACTGAGAAAGATTATTGGCTTCCACCAAAATCATAACCTCTCCCACAATACACCAAGTCCTACCGTCCCGGTGCGGGATTGAAAGCACACAGCCTACCAAAGGTAAAACTTTGGTAACCCTCATGCCCAAGACTGATTATCAAAGGCGTGCAAGCAAGGGGTGAAAGCAGCCAATGCGATAATTGCTGAAAGCGTATGCTGCTAGCAAGAGTCCCATGAGTAGAACAAGCAAAGTGCTGTCTGAACCATCGTCATTCCGGGGGGCAAGGGTTATAAGCAGATCGATTTAACCATGCCCTTGCGTTGGAAATATCCGACAAAGGTAGAGACTATCAGGATTCGTTTACCGTGATAGCGCACCACTCTTAACCTCGGTGGAGAAGCACGCTCTAAAGGACTCAAATATGGATAGTAGGAACGAAACAACCCCTCGTGTTCTCCTGAAAAAGGTAGGCAATCAAGCCATAAGTCATGAGGGAGAAGGATGGTTCAAAAAGCAAATGCCCAACTCGAATCAACGAGTAATGCCTTAAAAGGGATGGCTGTAATCGCTGGGATAAGCTGACGTGAGCCGCAGTGTGGGAAAAGCTAAAGGCAACAATAGCAATGAACAAGCCTAATTTGGATTCAGAACAACTGAATACCGAGGGATGGAAGAGTATCAATTGGCGCCTAGTCGAAAGATATGTATTCAAGTTGCAAAAACGCATTTATGCTGCTTCCCGCCGTGGTGATGTCAAACGATGCCGCCAGCTCCAAAAGACATTAATGAGGTCTTGGTACAACAGATTACTGTCCGTTCGTCGGGTAACTCAAGAAAACCAGGGTAAAAAGACAGCAGGAGTGGATGGTAAAAAATCACTGTCCCCAGAAGCACGTATGAAGCTGGTAGGGCAATTAAAACTTACTGGTAAATCTCAACCTACTCGTAGAGTTTGGATACCAAAACCAGGGAGAAAAGAAAAACGCCCATTAGGAATACCCACCATTTACGACCGGGCGCTACAAGCCGTAGTCAAATCTGCCCTAGAGCCAGAATGGGAAGCGGTTTTTGAACCAAATTCTTATGGCTTTAGACCAGGAAGGTCATGCCATGATGCAGTCATGCAAATAAAATTGTCCATACAGAATAAGGCGAAATTCGTACTAGATGCGGCTCTAGCCAAATGCTTTGATTGCATAGACCACTTCGCCCTACTCCAGAAACTCAACATGAGGGGTAAAGTCAGGCAACAAATAAAATCTTGGCTAAAGTCTGGGGTCATCAAGGGGTATTCACTGCTACATCCGAGGGAACACCGCAGGGCGGGGTAATTTCCCCGCTATTGGCAAATATTGCCCTCCACGGTTTAGAGAACACACTAACGCAGTATGCCAAAACACTCAGGCTCCATTATCCCAATGGGGAAAAAATGAGAGTAAAGGATAAAATTCAATCCCTTACATTCATAAGGTATGCTGACGATTTTGTAGTAATCCACGAAGATAAAGCCGTTGTCCAAGGATGCCTGGATATAATCTCGGAGTGGTTGAAAGGCATAGGCTTACAATTGAAACCTGAAAAAACCAGGCTAACCCACACACTCCTACCGGAATTGAGTGAGGATGGGTTCGCTGGATTTGACTTTCTCGGTCATCATATCCAGCAATACCCAGCAGGGAAGTACCGCAGCAACAGAAACGGACAAGGGAAAATATTAGGTTTCAACACACTCATTACCCCTACCGAGAAGGCGAGTAAGGAACATCAAGAGGAAGTCGGAAGAATCATCAGAAAACACAGGTATTCGCCCCAATCGGCATTAATCAAAGACCTTAACCCTGTAATAAGGGGATGGACTTCTTACTATTCAAAATCCGATGCTAAAACCACCGGAAAACTAAGAAGACAAGACTACCTCACATACCTGAAACTTCGAAGATGGGCATTCCGCCGATGTGGAAACATCAATGATGGTCACACCAAATACTGGGCTTCCATAGACGGCGACAACTGGGTATTCGCCACCTGGAAAGGGAAAGCGAACCCCTTTCGGTTACTGAAACATAATGACTTCACTTGCAGTAGTAAGAATTATGTCAAGGTTAAAGGTGATAAAAGCCCCTACGACGGTGACCTAGTTTATTGGAGTGCAAGATTAGGAAGACACCCCCAATTGCCTAGTCGTAAGGCATCTCTTCTACAAAAGCAGAAGGGGAAATGTCCCTGGTGCGGATTACGTTTCCAAAATTGGGATGTGATAGAAGAAGACCACATAATCCCTAGAGCATTAGGCGGCAAGGATGAGTACAAAAACCTTCAACTATTACATCGGCATTGTCACGAGGATAAAACCTGTATTGATTTAACAACAATTAGTCAGAAAAACCATACCAAATCCCTTGAGGGATTATCTCAATTTTGGGACAAATATGAATGGGAATGGATTGATGATATTCCTAATTTCATAAATCACAAAGGTAGGAAGTCTGACAATGACAAATAGATACCACACTGAGTAGCCGTGTGCGGTGAAAGCCGCAAGCACGGTTCCGAATGGGAGGGGTGATGCAGTAATGCACACCTCGACCCTACCCGCTCCCAAGTTGGAATCACTACGCTAGTTGGGGAAACCCTGAAGCGGGCAAATTCCGATTTGGAGTACACAATCCCCTCGGCAATAGCTGCGGGGAGTGTCAATTCATTTTGTAACTTAGGTATTTAAGCTCATCCATGTAACTTTAGAAATAACCCGGATATTCCAGCAATAGTGGGGTACTACCTCATTCTTTCTCCCAGTTACTTTGAATGACTTTAAGTTTCAGGTTGGTTTAAATACTGGTGGCTGATGGCTGAAAGCACTGTGGTCAGGTCGTTCTGGTTAACTTACCAACAGAAAAGCCCCTAGAACTGGTCTAGAGGCTTCTGATGTACTGTAACTAACCAAATGACAAGGGGTTCAGCACTAGCGAGTTGCAGTTATTAACTAGGCTTCCAACTCTGCAATAGCTTCTGGGTTTAGCTCATCAGCAACATCATCGAAACTATCGAAAGCATCCTGCATCTTCATAGTCTTGGCTATTTCCTTGAGCGTGCTGGCAGATCTGGTGCATAGTGCAGCCATTGATCAAGATCCCAAGCCTTCACTACTTCCAACCAGCTTTTATGTCTCTGAGGAAAGTAGTAGGGGAGATCTGAGGCTGTTTAAACTCCAGGAACAGTTGCCACAGGTCAGTTAGGCTGCGGACTTCTGGTAAGACTGGGGGCTTGGCTAGGTAGCTGCCTCATGGCCCTCAGTAGCCCCCCTTGAATATCTGTTTCGATATCCCAGGCAATGACCTGTGCTTTCTTGCGGTTGTCTGGGGTGTCTTGAAGTCCTAGTGAGAAATACCTACTGCTGCCAGTGGTGACAGTTCTGGGGAGCCTAAGCCTAAGCCAGCCGTGATGGGTTTCGATGCCTACAGTACCTTTAGGGGCTTTCATTCTGGGTCACCTGTTGTAGCGATCCAGGTAGCCAGAAGGGTGAAACCTCAGAACGGAGAGGCTTGTCTGATAGGGGTTCCAAGGGTGAAACTGGGCTGTTCTTATATTTGCAGACCACTGCCTTACCACTTGGCTATACCGCCGCTTTCTTAGAGTTTTTATTATACCAGATTTTTTTGATTATTTGAAATATCCACTAACTTGATGCGATCGCACCAGCCCAAACCTTGCTTACCCGGCATATCTCAGGTTTTTACTCAAGTAATGTTAAGAAGTGTAACAATATGGCCATCAAACCAGCTTAATGTCTTGACAGCAAGGTTGAGAATGGATAATCTGATATGCATACCCGGGTAGAACACTAATGAGTCATATGCAAGATAAACAAAAAGTTACGTTGTATCTTTCACCAGAGCTGCATCGTCAACTCAAAATCCGAGCAGCAATTGACTCAGAGCCGATGTCAGCGCTCGCTCAAAAAGCGCTCGTATTCTACCTAGCTCATCCAGAAGTGGTCGAAGAGGTAGAGGAAGCAACCAAAGGTCAAACTCATCGGGTTTATCACTGTCCGGAATGTACGGGTGCGGTGGTAATGCAGGAAGGAGAACTGGTATCGCTCAAAAAGCAACCAGGTGTGCTGCCGGAGGAATCGCTCCCAGTTGACAAAGTGCCTGTAAGCTCTGGAACCACAAAAGAAGGCGAGGAAGAATTAATTCCTTGTTCCTTGGTCAGGTAAAAAATATCCTGCTTAAGGTTGGTGCAAGTAACGCTAGTACGTTATAGCATTTGGATTTAAGCGGAGTGTGTAAATGTCTGCAACGTTTCTAGTCGGTGGATAGTAGGTCGATGGCCATGCAAGAAGAACTCAACGTTCTAGTTCAAGCTCAATACCCTCTGATCTACCTGGTAACTTCCGAGGAAGAACGGGCAGAACAGGCAATCGCAACAATCGCTAAAATCAGCAAACCTCAACGACGAGTCTTTGTATGGACAGTCACCCACGGTCTAGTTGATTACGAGCAACCTCGCAACATCACCCAGCACAATACAGTCTCGCCAGAGGCAGCGATTGAGTGGGTGATGAACCGGCAGCGAGACCCAAGTATATTTATATTCAAAGATTTACATCCGTTTATTGATTCGCCAGCGACAACGCGGTGGTTAAGGGATGCGATAGCTAGCTTCAAAGGCAGCCAAAAAACCATCATCCTGATGTCACCCGTGCAGCAAGTTCCAATTGAGTTGGAAAAGGAAGTAGTGGTTATAGACTTCTCGCTGCCGGACATGGGAGAACTCAATCAAGTACTAACCCAACATCTGGAGCAAAATCGCGGGCGTCGTCTAACTACAGAAGCGCGAGAGAAACTTTTAAGAGCGGCTTTGGGCTTAACGCAGGATGAAGCGGAGAAAGTTTACCGAAAAGCCCAAGTTACTACAGGTCGGCTGACGGAAGCAGAAGTTGATATCGTTCTATCTGAGAAAAAACAACTTATTCGCCGCAACGGCATCCTGGAATACATCGAAGAAGACGAAACGATTGATGCTGTTGGTGGTTTAGAAGAATTGAAGAAATGGCTTAAACAACGCTCCAACGCTTTTACGGAGCGAGCCAGAGAATACGGGTTGCCCCAACCGAAAGGGATGCTAATCCTGGGAGTACCGGGTTGTGGTAAGTCCCTGATTGCCAAAACGACTTCTCGCCTCTGGGGTTTACCAATTCTGCGACTGGACATGGGGCGCGTCTACGACGGTTCGATGGTAGGTCGATCGGAAGCTAACCTGAGAAATGCCTTAAAAACGGCAGAATCAATTTCCCCGACAATTCTGTTTATTGACGAGTTGGATAAAGCTTTTGCGGGTAGCACAGGCTCCTCTGACTCGGATGGCGGGACTTCCAGCCGCATATTCGGCTCTTTCCTCACCTGGATGCAAGAAAAAACTTCCCCGGTGTTTGTAATGGCAACGGCGAACCGAGTAGAACGCTTGCCAGGGGAATTTTTGCGGAAGGGTCGCTTTGATGAGATTTTCTTTGTAGACTTGCCCACACCTGAAGAGCGCCAGGAAATCTTTAAGATTCACCTAACCAAGCGCCGCCGCGAAATCGAGCGCTTCGACCTCGACCAACTGGCTAAGGTTTCCGATGGCTTCTCAGGGGCAGAAATTGAGCAGGCACTGATTGCAGCGATGTATGAAGCCTTTGCTCAGGATAGAGAATTCACGCAGCTAGATATTATTGCCGCGATTAAATCAACGTTACCGCTGTCTCGCACGATGACCGAACAGGTCACGGCGCTACGAGACTGGGCCAGACAGCGAGCGCGGCCTGCTGCATCTTCCGTCGCCGAATATCAGCGACTGGAGTTCTAAAAGCTTTCTCCTGCTCCCAACAGGAGGAAAGGCTAGCGAAAGCTAGCAGTTTGATAAAAAGCCGCACTTTTAAAGGCGGTACGATCTCTCAAAACACGTTGTCGTTTGTTTTCGATCTCTCTAGGAGGAAATCCCAATGTCTCACTTCAGCACACTGCGTACCAAGATCACCGATGCCGAAATTCTGAAAGCTTCTCTGCGCGACCTGGGTATCAACGTTAAGACCAATGCTGACGTTCGCGGCTACAACGGTCAACGGGTTCGCTCTGACATCGTTGCAGTTCTGGAAGGCGAATACGACCTCGGCTGGTCTCGCAACAGCGATGGCTCCTTCGACCTAATCGCTGACCTGTGGGGTGTTGCTAAGAAGCACAACCAAACCGAACTGATCAATTCTATCAATCAGAAGTACGCAGTCAACAAAACCTTGGCAGAAGTCAAGCAACGCGGTCTGCAAAACGCCAATGTCAAATTGGTGGTGCAAAAATAATTACTTTGCGCGTTCCCAAGCTCGCGGGTTAACCAACGGGAGGTTAGCCCGTTTTTCTTCCAGTTCCTGATATAGGTTTAAGAAATGAAATATTCTATCCGCTTTAGGTGGATGGAGCGCGTCAATAAACGCCCTGCTTGATAAGTGGGGCGTTTTAATTATAGGCAGATGGCACGCTAAGGCGATCGCTTAATTGTCAAGAGGGTAGCGATCGCATTCAGATAAAAATTGGGCAAGTAGTGGTATGGGTTGAAGTATAAGCGATCGCTAGATCGTAGAAATCCCTTTTTATATCATATCCGTTAGCTTTGGTAGTCCAAGCGTTTTAGATGCTGTAGGGGCGGGTTTTACCAATCAATTCGTGTCAAGAAACTGGGTTTCTGTGAAAAATTGTTGAGCAAGGAAACTAGAGATCTACTCAGAAACCCGGTTTCTAGCTTCATTAAACCCGCCCCGACGTGCAGCTACTGTTCACCGCAATCCTTTTTCGCGCAACAATGCGTCCGCCCAAATTCTATCCTCTTCCTTCAACGGGGGAACGGGTTCGCGACGGTAATCAATTGCCATATCAAATCTTGCCTGCTCGTATACCTCAACTAATAAACTCTGTAAATCTACCAATGGCTCAGTATCTCCTGGTTGCAAAGGTAACAAAAATTTGGGCATCTCTTGCCGAACATTAAAAGCATAAAGCTGAGCATGGGGACGGCGATTCCCCGGACAGATTAAAATTCGATAGTCTGTTTTGGGAATATCGCTCAAAATTCGCATGGGTTTCCCGCTTCTAAGTAAGTCTATTTCTACCAAATGGGTAGGGGTGCTAAGCACTTCCAATCGCTTGGTGTTGTAGGCTTTTCGTCCTCTTCCGGCTCTTTTATTGGTAGGCGATAACACTTCGATTACTGTTATCACATCACCTGTTTCTACCTCTCTGATTTCTAAATAACCTTCCCTCATTTCTTCTGGGAGGGGTATAATTACGGCTACAGATTCAGCTTGAGCTGGTAAAGTGGCAGTTGATGAGGTTTGGACTGGGGTTGAACTTTGAGAGTAGACCGATACATCCGGAATTGCTACCGATACTGACTCTTCCCCATCGTTGAGATAGGTTCGTTTTTCGATCGCAACTCGATATCGCAGGCTGAGATTGGATGATAGAGCTATGGCGATCGCAGTAATCAAACGATGGTGTACCTCTGACCATAAATCGGGATTTTCTAAATAAGGATTCATCCCTGGAAACGGAGAAGGCATCGCAATCCCTCGCGGCTGGGTGATTTTAAGATCGATCTTAATCGTTGCGATCGCACGGTGCAAAGAAACCGGGTTTCTATGAAAAATCTTTGAGTTGAAAACTAGAGATATACGAAGAAACCCAGTTTCTGACCTCGCGCTATGGATGCAACCAGAAAGGTTAATCTTCACCGCCGTCGGGTTGCAATTGTCTCAAACTTGCCAGGGCGTAAAGTTCTACCAGCGTCATCAGTTTCTTGGCTGGTTCGTTGTGGAAAACCTCGCTGTTTTTGCCATCGCGCCACCAAACGGTTACGTTTAATTCGCCATTCTTGATGTCAACTGTCAGTTTGCGAATGTCGTCGAAATTGATAAATTCATCGGCAGAAACTTTCACAAAACTAGCCATTTTTTTGCCTCTATAATTACTCAAAGGATTTGTGGCATTTTCAGCGGCGATCGCTGTCAATACCGAGACGCGATCGCGTGCTGATTTGATCCGCGATCGATTCAGCACCGTCAGCGCTTCTTGATGCTCTGGATCGTGGGTTTGAAAATTAGTTGATAGCACCCAATCGTCTTTTAAAGGAATTAAAAGATATTCCTTGTAATGAGCGGGATAGGGTTTCACTATCCAGGTGTTGATAATTGTCCCCGGTTTAACGTTCCATCCAGCCGCTTCAAATTCGCTGATGATTGTGCTAATCATTGTTGTTTTTATCCAATCTTTCCATTGGTTTGAATTTGTGATTGAACAAAGAAAGCGCCGCGCCATAAAGAAAGCGGCGCTGGAGTATCCACTGAACAGTTATGGAACTTAGTTAATTGGCAATCGGCTACCTCCTTTCATCAATAGAATGCTGTGTCAGTTGGCGTTCCCTGCCGAGGGGCGTCACATCAGGTTGCGCGGGGGGAGCGATCAGATATTAGACGTCTGATTTACTAACAAAATACTATTAGGCGTCTTATGTGTCAATATTAGGCTGGCAATGCCCAAATATTGTCAGTACAATTTAAGGAGTTTTATGTCCGATCCGAATACAGATGCCCAAGTCCAAACATCATCAACACGGTCAACTCAAGTCAGAGAGGATTCAACTTCGATTAACCCCAGAGGGAAGGGAGAAGGTGGAACAACTAACCAAATCGATGGGTTTGTCAGTGAGCGAACTGCTAGAACAGTTAGGTCGCGGTCAGATTGCGATTTCACCAGCTCGTTCCTTGGGGGAATCCTTGACCAGTTGATTAAAGATGCGGAAAATCGACTGGAAAAAGCTCAAGCTGGCATAGATTGGTATGAAAGCGAAAAACAAGAAGCGCTTCAACGGCTTGAAAATCTCCGCCGTCTCCGAGAAATAGAGAAAGAACAATTTAAAGCTCAATCTGAATCTGAAATCGAGCCTGAATAAACGAGCGATCGCAACCCAATCGCTGGTTTTTTTGCAACCCTTCACCAGCGATCGCTCTTCCCAAGTTTCTAATTCAGAGAGTGCGATCGCCGATTCTGGTAATATCAAATGCGATCGCGCTCCTGCTGCTACGATCGTTGTAGCGGTTGCTCTTATATGATAGGAGTTGCAGGAGCGGATTTAGGAGAAACAAGCATGAGCGTAACCATCCCCGATGACATCCTGACTGCTGCCAAGATGACAGCAGCCGAATTAAAGCGAGAAATTGCTATTTTACTTTACCAACAGCACAGAATTAGTGGCGGTAAAGCTCGCGAACTCGCTGACATGAATATCATTGAGTTTCGTCGCGAATGTGCGCGTCGCGGTATCAATATCAACTACGATGTTGAGGATTTCCAAGCAGACCTCCAAACCTTAAAATCTTTGGGCAGACTGTGACTGTTGTTAGCAATACTTCACCCATCACAAGTTTGGCAGGGGTAGGACAACTCAACCTGTTACAACAACTCTACGGCAGCATTATTATTCCGCCAGCAGTCTATACCGAAATGGTAGGAGCAGGCAGTCTGGTACCGGGAGCGATCGAAGTCCAGACCTTACCTTGGATTCAAACCCGTGAGGTTGTCAACCAAGAGCTAGTTACAGAACTTTTAGAAGAACTGAATTTAGGGGAAGCGCAAGCAATTGTTTTGGCTTTAGAGTTAAAGGCAGAGTTATTGCTACTAGATGAACTGCCAGGTAGAACAATTGCGTCTCAATATGGATTGAATATAACTGGAGTGTTAGGAATCTTGCTAGAGGCTAAACGCAATGGGTCGATTCCAGCCGTCAAACCCTTGATGGATCGATTGATTGAGCAAGTGGCATTCCGAGTCAGCAGTCGGCTTTATGCTGAGGTTTTACAGTCTGCTGGCGAGTGAGAAAGAAGGATGAAATTGAAGCAGAACTGGAATAGTCTTACTATGTATTGGCTTTGCGTGAGAAAATCGCTGTAATTGCATAAGTCCTCAAGTGTCGGAGATATAGACTATTGAGGAGTTAATTTGATTGACAGCTATGCGCCTACCAAAAATTGGACTCGCTGCACTTATCGTCCTAGTCACCAGCGTTGTAGAAATGCCTCCAAGTCTCAATTTGAAGGGAAACTGGGGAGTGCCAAAGGTGTTGGCGCAGACGACGGCAGAACGAAAAGCAGAAGCAGACCGACTTTTAAACCAAGGGATTCAACAGTTTCAAACCAGTCAAGTCCAAGCAGCATTGCAGTCTTGGGAACAAGCATTGACGATTTATCGGGAAATCAAAGATCGCCAAGGGGAAAGTAATGCTCTGGGAAATCTTGGTCTTGCATACCTTGACCTGGGAGAATACCAGAAGGCGATTGAGTACTCCCAGCAGCGGTTAGCGATGGCGCGGCAAATTGGCGATCGCCAAGGAGAAGGACAATCTCTGAGAGATCTTGGTCTTGCATACCTTGACCTGGGAGAATACCAGAAGGCGATTGAGTACTCCCAGCAGTATTTAGCGATGGCGCGGCAAATTGGCGATCGCCAAGGGGAAGGAATATCTCTGGGAATTCTGAGTTTTGTATACCGTTCCCTGGGAGATTACCCGAAGGTGATTGATTACGAACACCAGCGTTTAGTCATTTTCCGGCAAATTAGCGATCGCCAAGGTGAAGCAGAATCTCTGGACAATCTGAGTGTTGCATCCCTTGCCGTAGGAGACGTTCAAAAGATGCTTGAATACGCGAACCAGCAGTTACCCATCAGCCAGCAAATTGGCGATCGCCAAGGGGCAGGTATATCTCTGGGAAATTTGGGTGTTGTATACTATTACCCAGGAATATACCCAAAAGACCATCAGAAAGCGATTGAGTACCAGGAGCAGCGTTTAACCATTGCGCGGCAAATCGGCGATCGCCACGCGGAAGCAGCTGCTCTGGGAAATCTGAGTTTTGTATACGGTTGGAATTCTAAAGACAGCCAGAAGGCGATTGAGTACCAGGAGCAGCGTTTAGCGATTGCACGTGAAATTGGCGATCGCCAAGCGGAAGGAGAATCTCTGGGACATCTGGGTCTTGCATACCGTTCCCTGGGAGACCACCAAAAGGCGATTGAGTACTCGCAGCAGAGCTTAGCCATTGCACGGGAAATAGGCGATCGCCAAGCGGAAGCAGCTGCTCTGGGAAATCTGGGTACTGTATACCGTCACCTGGGAGACGACCAGAAGGCGATTGAGTACGACCAGCAGCGTTTAGCGATTGCGCGCGAAATTGGCGATCGCCAAGGGCAAAGTAATGCCCTGAGAAATCTGAGTTTGGCATCCCGTTCCCTGGAAGACGACCAGAAGGCGATTGAGTACAACCAGCAGCATTTAGCGATTGCACGGCAAATCGGCGATCGCCAAGGAGAAAGTAATGCTCTGAATAATCTGGGTCTTGCATACCGTTCTCTGGGAGACTACCAGAAGGCAATTGAGTACCATCAGCAGCATTTAGCGATTGCACGGCAAATCGGCGATCGCCAAGGGGAAGGAGCTGCTCTGGATAATTTGGGAGCTGCTCTCCACAAACAAGGCAATCTTGTAGCAGCAGAGAAAACCCTATTAGAGGGAATTGAAATTTGGGAATCTATACGGGACAAATCTGGCAGCGACGATACCACCAAAGTCTATATTTTCGAGCAACAAGCTGGTACGTACCGAACTTTGCAACAAGTCCTGATTGCCCAAAATAAAATCGACAAAGCACTAGAAATTTCCGAACGAAGTAAAGCCAGAGCCTTTATCGAGTTACTGGCAAGACGGTTATCTGCTAACCCCACAGAAACATTACCTGCCAATCTTCTCAAACCCACGATTGAGCAGATTAAACAAATTGCCAAACTTCAAAACGCTACCCTGGTTCAATATTCTATTATTTATGACGACATTATTTATGACGAAATCAAAATACAAGGTCAACAACATGGCAAGGAATTAGAACTCTACATCTGGACAATTAAACCTACAGGTGAAGTCACTTTTCGCAAAGCCGACCTCAAACCCCTGTGGCAGAACAAAGATATTTCTTTAGACAGGTTAGTTGCCCTCAGTCGCCAATCAATCGGCGTCGGATCTCGGACTTCAGTAGCCGATGCTGCCAATGTCGAAACTCGCGCCACTTTAGAAATAGTATTAAAACCCGATGCTGACCAAGCTGAACGCTTACAGCAACTCCATCAAATTCTGATTGAACCGATTGCCGATTTTTTACCAACCGATCCAAATTCCCGCGTCATCTTTAGTCCCCAAGAATCTCTTTTTCTCGTTCCCTTTCCCCCATTAAAAGACAAATCGGGCAAATATTTAATCGAAAAACATACCATCTTAACCGCTCCCTCGCTGCAAGTCCTAGAACTCACCCGCCAGCAACGGGAACGAATTAACCAAGGAGTTAAGAGCCAACAAACATTAGTGTTGGGAAATCCGATTATGCCCAGCATCCCGCCTTCTCCAGGACAACCGCCGCAACAGATGCGCCCCCTTCCCGGTGCAGAAAGAGAAGCCAATGTTATTGCTGCTTTATTAAACACCCAACCCCTCACCGGCAGTCTGGGAACCAAAACAGCAATTGTACAAAAAATGCCCTCGGCACGGATTATTCATTTAGCAACTCACGGCATTTTCGATGATTTTCGCGGCTTGGGAAGTGCGATTGCCCTCGCACCTTCTGGCAACGATAATGGACTACTAACGGCTGAAGAAATCCTCGATTTAAAATTGAATGCCGAATTAGTAGTTTTGAGTGCTTGCGATACCGGCAGAGGTAAAATTACAGGGGATGGAATTATTGGATTATCTCGCTCGTTAATTAGTGCGGGTGTACCCAGTGTCCTGGTATCGCTTTGGGCAGTGCCAGACGCCCCTACAGCCGAGTTAATGACAGCTTTTTATCAAAATTGGCAAAAGAATCCCGATAAAGCGCAAGCGCTCCGGCAGGCGATGCTGACGATGATGAAGCAATATCCTAATCCTAAAGATTGGGCAGCATTTACATTAATTGGGGAGGCGGAATGAACAAACCCAGGAATTTTGTAGGGGCACGGCGTCAGAGATTTTTTGGTTTAATGTTGAGAATTGATCGTGCCGTGCCCCTACAGGATGTGGGATCTGCAAATCGATCAATTTTGTCGGGGCACGGCGTCAGAGATTTTTTGGTTTAATGTTGAGAATTGATCGTGCCGTGCCCCTACAGGATGTGGGATCTGCAAATCGATCAATTTTGTCGGGGCAGGGCGTCAGAGATTTTTTGGTTTAATGTTGAGAATTGATCGTGCCGTGCCCCTACAGGATGTGGGATCTGCAAATCGATCAATTTTGTCGGGGCACGGCGTCAGATATATTCTGGTTTAAGGTTGAGCATTAATCGTGCCTTGCCCCTACAGGATGTGGGATCTGCAAATCGATCAATTTTGTAGGGGCACGGCGTCAGAGATTTTTTGGTTTAATGTTGAGAATTGATCGTGCCTTGCCCCTACAGGATGTGGGATCTGCAAATCGATCAATTTTGTAGGGGCACGGCGTCAGAGATTTTTTGGTTTAAGGTTGAGCATTAATCGTGCCTTGCCCCTACAGGATGTGGGATCTGCAAATCGATCAATTTTGTCGGGGCACGGCGTCAGATATATTCTGGTTTAAGGTTGAGCATTAATCGTGCCTTGC